>CANGFK010000371.1 GCA_947452925.1 Chitinophagaceae bacterium
CTTATAACTTACAACTTACAACTTACAACTTGTCTTATGCTTAAATTTACTTCCATACTACAAAAATTCAGAGAGCAAGGCGAGAAGACTGGCTGGACTTACCTTGAAGTATCTGCCGATATTGCCCA
This sequence comes from Chitinophagaceae bacterium, assembly GCA_947452925.1. GTDB lineage: Bacteria > Bacteroidota > Bacteroidia > Chitinophagales > Chitinophagaceae > Parasediminibacterium. Next base: position 129 of record CANGFK010000371.1, read on the forward strand.
ACAACTTAAGCCCAACAATAAAAAAAGTTTCAGGGTAAAGATTACTTTGGATAATGTGCCTTTCGAAGGAGTGGCTATGATTCCGATGGGAGAGGGGAACTTCATTATGGCCATCAATAGTAATATGCGCAAAGCCATTGGTAAGATAAAAGGCGATTCGGTAGAAGTAGGTATTGCCATTGACGAAAAAGGCTATCAACTTAATGAAGACTTCCTTGCTTGCCTCGAAGATGAACCAAGGGCTTTGGCTTTTTTCAAAACCTTAGCGAAAGGTCACCAGACCTATTTCAGTAAATGGATTGAATCTGCCAAAACCATCGAGACAAAAACAAAAAGAATCACCAACAGCATCAGATATCTCTCCCAAAACATGGGTTATGGCGAAATGATTCGAGGACTAAAAGAAGTGAAGTAAAAGTGTTTACCACATAGGCACAGTAGGAACATAGTTTGTTTTAAAAGTTTACACAAGAAAACATAGAGCACAGGCTTTATGTCCTGGAAAGTGAAACGATTCTTCCCTTATTTTTCTATGTGCCTATTGTGTCTATGTGGTAATTGCTACATTTGAAGCATGAAAAAGCTTTTGCTATTCTTCTTCAGTATTTTAACGGGCATATTATTGTACGGTGCATGGCCGGTCTCGCAGTTCTGTTTCCTAATATTTATTGCCTTTGTTCCACTACTTATTGTCGCTGACAAAACAACCAATCGCCTTAGCTTCTTTGGCTATTCCTTCATCTCTCTACTACTGTTCAATGCCGCAACAACCTGGTGGATTTGGAATAGTACCGATGTCGGCAGCATCGCCGCCATTGTTGCCAATAGTATTTTGATGTGTCTTCCTTGGTGGGGGTATCATGTGATGCTCAAGAAATATGGCCGCTCCATTGGGTACTTTTCATTGATTTGCTATTGGATGTTGTTTGAATATATTCACCTAAACTGGCAATTAAGCTGGCCTTGGCTTTCGCTCGGCAATGTGTTTGCGGCTAATCCCGATTGGGTGCAGTGGTACGAGTATACCGGAATAGGAGGGGGGACGCTGTGGGTGTTATTGGTGAATATTGGGTTCAAGATATTGTTGAAGAAGCTGGTGGGCAACAGAAATGCCGCCTTCGCATTTGGCTTTCTGTTGGTTGTAATGATCGGTTCTCCATTGGTAATTTCCTTTTTTCTTCTATCCCAAAAGAAAGAAAATATCCTTCCCAAAGGGAATGTCCTCATTGTTCAACCTAATGTAGACCCTTATGCAAAGTTTGAAGTGTCTAATTCCATCAGCGAAATACAAAAGCTTGTTTCCCTTAGCGAAAGCAACATGGATAGTACCACTCAGCTTATTGTCTGGCCTGAGACAGCGCTAAGTCTTGCTACTTTTCAAGATCAGATTACCAAGGTCGATTATTACCAACCCGTGTTTGCCTTCTTGCAAAGACATCCCAAGGTTACAATTCTTTCGGGCATTGAAACCTATCGCAACTATGGCACTTATCAGGCAACTGCTACGAGTAGAAAGATGCAGGATGGTAGTTATATGGACGCCTTCAATTCTGCCATTTTCATCAATGCAAATAATCCTTTGCAATTGTACAACAAGAGCAAACTGGTGCCTGGTGTGGAGAGTATGCCAACTTTCCTCAACTTTCTAGGGCCTGTCTTCGAGAAGTTTGGGGGTACAACAGGTGGTTATGGAAGGAGTGACAGCAGTAAGGTTTTCTCTCTTCCGGGTAATTATTTTATGGCTGCGCCTGTTATCTGTTATGAAAGTATCTATGGCGAATATGTGTCTACCTATGTGAAGCGTGGGGCAAATATCATCACCATTATTACCAATGATGGTTGGTGGGGCAATACACCGGGGCATAAGCAACACTTGCAATATGCCCGACTTCGTGCCATAGAAACCAGACGTTGGATTGCCCGTAGTGCCAACACGGGTATCAGTGCGGTGATTGATGATTATGGCGAAATAAAAGCTACACAACCTTGGGACAAAGCGGCGGTCATCAAGTATGCTATCCCATCAACTACCAAGGTTACTTTCTATGTTCAGTACGGCGATTATCTATATAAGATGGCAGGTTTTGTGGCGTTGTTGTTACTGGCATGGCATAGCTTTTTATCAGCAAGAAACTTAACCACAAGGAACACAAGGTAAAGAAACACAAGGGACACTAGTCATATTCTTTTCTTTGTATTCTCTGTGGCAATTAATGTTCTTTGTGGTAAAATGGATGCAATCATTTCATCATTCAAATCATTCAATCATAATTATGTTTTTTCAATATCAATCGTTCCCCATTCATTATAAGGTTTCGGGCAGTGGCTTTCCGCTGGTTTTATTACATGGCTTCGGCGAGGATGGCAGGGTATGGGACAATCAGGTGGCGGCTTTGCAATCAGAAGCGATGGTTGTTGTGCCCGATATGCCTTGTTCGGGGAATTCTACGCTTGATGCGGCTGATTTTACCGAAGAAAATATTGCTTTATTCGATAGTATTGAGTTTTATGCAGAAGTTATAAAGGCACTTTTAAAGCATCTTCAGATTGAGCAATGCTTTCTATTGGGGCATAGTATGGGTGGCTATATTACGTTGGCATTCGCTGAAAAATATCCCGATTTGCTAAAAGGTTTTGGACTGATACATTCCACTTCCTTTGCGGATAGTGAGGAGAAAAAAGAAAACCGGAAGCGGGGTATTGCCCTGATGGACGAATATGGAGACTATAACTTTCTAAAAACTAGTATTCCGAATCTATTTACTGCAAGCTTTAAGCAGCAACAACACGAAAAGGTAGAAGCACTGATTGATAAATCAAAGGATTTTGAGACTAAAGCATTGCAATGTTATTACAGGGCAATGATAAACCGACCAGACCGGACTTTTGTATTGAAAGAAAGTAAAGTTCCCGTATTAATTATTGCTGGCGAACAAGATATTGTTGTACCCATTAAGGATGTGTTGCAACAAGCGCATCAACCGAATATCTGTCACATCCATATTCTGAAAGAAGCTGCACACATGGGTATGTGGGAAAGTGAGAAACAAGTTAATGAGGCTATAAAAAGGTTTATAAATCTTTAATTTAGAGAAATAGTCCTCCCCCTAGATCATTTAGGTGGTCACCTTTATCGTTTAGGTGGTCACCTTTATCATTTAGGTGGTCACCTAAATCATTTAGGACTCCTCCTAATTCATTTAGGGGAGCATATTAATCAGTTTTAACTTTCTTTTTCAAACCTAAATCAAGGGCAAAAAAGAATCAATAACCGATTTAAGACAACAAACACAGGGCTTTAAGCGTCTATTATATAAATTCGCAGCACTACACAATTTATTCTCTCGAAAAATAATCCTACTAGTTGCATTCAACAGGATTTGTTTATATGAAAAAGCTACTGTTATTTATTTTATTGTTCATCGGCTTTCACAAGGCAGTAGAGGCGGCTCACCTGAAGGGCGGTTGGATTCAGTATGAATATCTTGGTGCTA
>CANGFK010000372.1 GCA_947452925.1 Chitinophagaceae bacterium
AATGAATTCGTGGATAAATATCTCGGTTTACAACGGATGCAGTTTACCACGCAGATTGAACATTATGATAACCTAGCCGCACATTGCGATGCCATCAAACGCATCAATACCATCCTTATTGACCTTTGTAGAGACATCTGGACGTATATCAGTATGGATTATTTCAAACAAAAAACCAAAGAGGGCGAAGTAGGTTCCTCTGCCATGCCTCACAAGGTGAACCCAATAGACTTTGAAAATGCAGAAGGCAATCTCGGCATTGCCAATGCTTTATTGGAACACTTTGCTGCCAAACTACCTGTCAGTCGTTTGCAAAGAGACCTCACCGATAGTACTGTTTTGCGCAATCTCGGTGTACCTGTTGCACATACTTTGTTGGCAGTAAAGAGCCTGCATAAAGGACTAGGAAAGTTATTGCTGAATGAACAAAAAATGCAAGATGACCTGGAGAATAACTGGGCTGTGGTGGCAGAAGCAATACAAACTATTTTGCGTAGGGAAAATTATCCCAATCCCTATGAGGCATTGAAGGGGTTGACGCGAGGAAAACATTCGATTGATAAAAAAGCGATTCATACTTTCATAGCTACCTTGACAGTTAGTGCTGAATTGAAGGCAGAATTAAAGAAAATAACGCCTTCTAACTATGTAGGGATTATGGCAGAGTATTAAAGTCAGCAACTATCATGTTGCCACAGAGGCACTGAAAAAAGAAAGAAGAAAAAACATTCGCTAAAACATTCTTTCTTCTCTTTTCAGTGCCTCTGTGGCAATCTAAATCTTAAAGTCTTTTGCTGATTACATTGATTCAATACGTATTGGATCGCTCCATTCTCCTTGTCCAAAACCATTCACACCTGCCACCTTGTACCACATGTAGGTTTCGGGTACCAAACCAGTTATCAAGACAGTTGATTTAGTGCAAGGACATTTGGCATCAACATAGGTAATATTGTCTGCACTTTTGTCTACAATGTACGATTTTTTGTATTGCAATTTCTTCCATTTCAGCCAAGATTGCCCAGCCAAAGCTGCCTTTCCTCCCTTTACACCCACAACCTTTCCAACAGGTTGTGATGCAGTTGGTGCTTTTTTTACAGATACACCAGCACTTTCAATAATAACATCATCTCCACCGCTTGCTTGTTGAATGTATGCCAGCACCAGCACCATCAATTGTTTGAATAATTTAAGCTTTCTTTGATAAATGGTTATCATACCTTCATCCATCCCCCGCGAATTGTTGTAGGCTGTTTCTAATGCGGTTGCTGAATCTGTAATTTGAATAATTGAGGGGCTTGGTGTTGTGTAACTAGAGTTGCCTGTAAGCTTAGCGGCAATGTGACGGGCTTTCAAAACTCTCTGAGGGGTAGTCATTCCAGACATACCTAATACTGCTTCTGACATGATTGTGAGATTTAAAAATTAAACGAATAAAAAATTATTGTTAACCTTGTTCTCGCAATGCTATCATTGTCAGGGAATAGAGGGAAAAAACCTAAAAGAACTATTATCGGAACTTTTTAGTAGTTGGCAACTACCGTGCTACGATGCGCCAAACTTAATAATAGGCACTTGACTGCCACATTTGTAAAAAGCATGACAGACTAGTAAAATAGGGGTAACTATTTTTTAAAAAATGATACCACTTTTCTGAAAACAGATACCGTTTTTTAGAAAACGAGTTGTCGGTGAACTGAAAATGATACCTATTTGAAGACAAATGGCCCCAATCTGCTACTTTCCGATACCAACTTAGCAACGCTTGACACCTAGTTGCGCCATTATGGCGTCTTTTTGCTCTAAATTGGAACCTATTAGCCCAAGAAGGGTAATCATTTTTTGAAAACTGGTATAACTTCTCACAAGAATGATATCACTTTTTTAAAAACAAATACTATGAGGAAGAATTGCGACTTAATTTAATAAGAAGTTTAAACAAAATGGAAGGATTTGTCATCCCGAAGGGATCTAACCAGAAATAAACAAGTTGCTGAAAGTTGATTAGATCCCTTCGGGATGACAGGCAACATCCACAACTATTACTCTAGTTCATCATTAAGGAAAAGCCATTGGGGGTTGTGCTCATTAATCAAATCATCTTTTCTGCTTCTACGCCAGCTCTTTAACTCTTTTCCCTTTGTATGGCGTAAGTTATTTGCTCATATCTTTCATAATATAGTAGGTTGTAGGTATTATATTTTCCGGCAAAAGACTTAGGATTAGAAAACAACGAACTTTCATAATGTTGTTGCATTCTTGCGGAAAGGCTATTTGTTACTCCAATATAAAGAACTGTTTTATTTTTATTGGTGACGATATAAACAAAGTAATTGTGAGTACCTATAGTTTTCATAAAAAGGTTTGAAAGAAGAAAGAAATATGCAAGGTATAATTTAAATAACTTATTAAATGAAATAAAACCACCCTGCCTGTCATCCCGTAGGGATCTGACCGAAAATTAGCAAGTTGCTGAAAGTTGATTAGATCCCTACGGGATGACAGGCAGAATGCGGCTATAAAATAAGATTCAAATTCTAATGGAGAATGATAAGGAATGTGATTACTTCATCCTTTTCCACTGGAGCAAGTGTTCAGCGATAGCTGGTCACTTGTTCCTTTTAGTCGAACCAGGTTCTAACTGGATATTGCTTACAGAAACTTGCGATTTACCAGTTTTAATAGTTTATTTGATACATCTGCACCTTTTTGTTACTTTGCAGTTATGAATAATGAAATACTGGATATATTAAAACAAAACAAGTCGGAAATATTCAGCAGATATCCTTTGCAGAGTATGGCAGTATTTGGTTCATACAGCAGAGGAGACAATAATGATAACAGCGATGTAGATATCCTTGTAGAATTGAATGGGACAATGGGATTTAGGTTTCTGCACCTAAATTACGAAATAGAATCGTTACTAAAAAGAAAGGTGGATTTGATTTCTAAACGAGCCTTGAAACAGGAATTTTTGAAGGAAATAGAACCAGAATTGATTTATGTCTAAAATAGAGTCACTTATCAAACAATTATCCTGTTCAGGTTAATCAGGATTTACAATTTCCTTCCACCCAATCACCTACTTTTAAAATTTTTCCCTTACATTTGCGCCCTTTCCCAAACGGCTCAACAAGTTCTCGTCTGTTCGAGACGCCAGCAGGGTGTAATCTTAATAAGATTATTTATATGCCAAAGGTTAAAACAAACTCAAGTGCTAAGAAAAGGTTCAAAGTAACCGGCACAGGCGAAATCACTTTTCAAAAGGCGTTCAAACGTCACATTCTAACCAAGAAATCTACTAAACGCAAACGTGCACTTCGCAAGAAAGGTATGTTGGGTTCTACTAACAAAGATTTCGTTATGCGTCTTCTAGCTTTGAAATAATAAGCACCCTGAAGAAAAAAAGTAAACACATTTAAAAACATCATTTAGTGGATAATGCCACTAAGAAAAATTAATAAGTTATGCCACGTTCAGTAAACGCAGTAGCATCTAGGGCTAGGAGAAAAAGAATTCTCGACCAAGCCAAAGGGTTTTATGGTAAACGTAAAAACGTATATACCGTTGCCAAAAATATCGTAGAAAAAGGTTTGACTTACAGCTA
>CANGFK010000373.1 GCA_947452925.1 Chitinophagaceae bacterium
AAAGCAACAATGCAACTATCTGCGGAATAATAACCTGGTATTGGAACAGTATATCCTTCGCCGGGAGCTTGTCCGCTATAAATGATAATAGGGCAATTAGACGTGCTCAAGCTGTTGTAATTTCCTGTCAGTCCTTCTATGTAATTGTTATACACTTTTTGTCCTTTGTCAATCAGTCTTATTCCATATTGTGCTGTCCTTACTTTCGATGAGGTTGTCTTTATAATAAAATTCCCATTCACTGTGTTGTACCTGCCTTGTCTCATTGTGATACCTCCATCAAGGTCTTTGAATGTATTATAGCGGTAGGTATTCAGGTTCGATTTGTTGGAAATAATCTCAGGATCTGTTGAATTGCCATATTGAAATAAATTGTGCTCAATAACATTAAAACCATCATTGTTAGACATACTGCCTAAACCTACTCTTATGGTTTCTCCTTCATTGCCACCTTGCCAGCCGCGTCCTTTGAAGTAGTTTGAATCTATCAGATGGTAAGTGCTGTATCCTCCCGCGGGATAATTAGCACTGTCATACATGATGGCAACCGTTGGCCCACCATTAAACTTGTTGATGAAGGTACAATGATCCATCCTGTTGTGTCTTCCATAAAAGCTTACCCATCTGTTTAAAGTGTTGGTAGCAGCAGGCGGAGTCAGCTGACAGCCTGTTGAATCGCTATTGTAATTATCAAGGGTTATATTATTCAAACGGCAGTAGTATGCACGAGGTGAATTGCCGCCGCTGCCCGATCTGAATTGAATTACATCGTCTGAAGCGCTATTGCCATTTGCGAACTTAAAACCTGTAACCATCAGCCGATAGCCACCAAATTGCAGAAAAGTTCCTCCAGAGAATATTACCCCATTGGGTGTTTCTGCTTGTATAACTATCCATGCTGATGTCGATTTTCCATTGCTATTAACTAAACTGATCGCTCCCCAGTTGTATACTCCATTTGCAACGGTAATGGTGTCACCAGGTTTTGCGGCAGCTACTTTATTTACCAGATCTGTCTTAGTGTTAACCTTAAAGTTGTTAGCGAAAATTAGAATAGGGAAACAGGATAATAGCAATAGATAAGAGATAACCTTTCGTGACATGTTATGTATGTTAGTAAACTTTTAATGAATAATAATCAGATATGCTTTATCTGTCGGTTGTTGTATTTACACCAAAATAATTCTAAAGTGGGGGACAAGCAGCCAAGCATCAGCAATGAAATATTAGTTTTCAAAATTATTGTTTTGTAATTAGAAACAGGAGAGAATCTGTGGTAACGTTACCGTTAACGGTTTCGAGTTTAAGTAGTTGTTTGATGTGTCTACCCATCTGTAAGTAGTACTATTTAATTGGCTTAAAGTTTCATACCTTATTTTTGCCCGATGGCTGCATTACAATTTCAATTACAACAAACAGATACCAACAGTAAAGCTAGGGCAGGGGTTATCAACACCGATCATGGCACCATCAATACGCCCATCTTTATGCCTGTGGGCACAGTCGGTAGCGTGAAAGCTGTAACGCAGTTACAATTAAAAGAAGAGATAAAGGCACAGATAATTCTCGGTAATACCTATCATCTATACCTCCGCCCGGGAACAGAAGTGTTGGAAGCTGCAGGTGGATTACACCAATTTATGGGTTGGGACAGACCAATACTAACTGATAGTGGTGGCTATCAGGTGTTCTCGTTGGCTGCCAACAGAAAGCTTACCGAAGAAGGTGCATTGTTTCAAAGTCATATTGATGGCAGCAGACACATGTTCACTCCCGAAAGAGTGATGGATATTCAGCGGAGTATTGGCGGTGATATTATCATGGCTTTCGATGAGTGTCCGCCCTATCCAAGTGAATATAAGTATGCCCAAAAGAGTATGGAACTCACGCACCGTTGGTTGGACAGATGTTTCAAAAGACTAGAAGAAACTCCTGATAAATATGGCCATACGCAAAATCTATTTCCCATTGTGCAGGGTAGTACTTATCAGGATTTGCGCAAGGTTTCTTCCGAATACATAGCGAGCAAAAATGCGGTGGGTAATGCTATTGGTGGATTAAGTGTTGGCGAACCCGAGCAGATGATGTACGACTTCACTGAATTATGTTGCGATATCCTTCCAGCCGACAAACCTCGTTATTTGATGGGCGTTGGTACTCCTTGGAATATTCTGGAAAACATCTCTTTGGGAGTGGATATGTTTGATTGTGTGATGCCTACCCGTAATGGCCGCAATGGAATGTTGTTTACTTCTAAAGGCGTAATTAATATCAGGAATAAGAAATGGGCAACCGATTTTAGTTGTATCGATGACGGAATTCCTTGCCCTTCCAGTCAGTATTATAGCAAAGCTTACTTGCGCCATTTGTTTGTTGCTAATGAAATTATGGCTTTGCAGATTGCTAGTATCCACAATCTGGCATTCTATCTTTGGTTGGTTACAGAAGCGCGTACGCAAATTCTCAACAATACTTTTAGTAGTTGGAAGCCAGAGATGATTAATATTCTGAAGCAAAGACTGTGAGTAGTTATTAGTTATTAGATATTAGTTATTAGTAGAGATTTATAATAATCACTAAACATTAAACACTAATCACTAATCACTAAAGTGTGTGGACCGCACTGGGCTCGAACCAGTGACCCCCACGTTGTCGACGTGGTGCTCTAAACCAGCTGAGCTAGCGATCCATTGTTGGGATGGCGAATATAAAGGAGACATGCTCAATTAATTATGTCTATTTAAAACAATCCAGCCTCTTTTTAGCACAAATAAAGTGACCTGTTAGCGCTAACAGGTGCTTTAAAAGTTATTTAAGATACCCAGTATTACAATAAATGAGATTTTAGGATGAAAAAAGGTGGCGTTATTACATTAAATTAGGTATAAAAACTGGGTTAATAGGCACATCATATAGTCTGTGAGGCTATTTTTGCGCGAAATAAATAACAATGCTAAAGACGCTATTTTTATCAATCCTAGTTTGTTCTGCCCTTAGTTTGTATGCTCAGGATAGAGTTACTAATCTTCGTAGAATTAAGCCAAATCAAATATATACTGGTGGCGGATATATTTGTAATGATAGTATTTACACAATTTGCGATGTAGAGAATAGGTTGATAAACAGCCCTGCAGCATATAAAGAATACAATAGATATAAGTCGATAAATGCCTCGTCTAATTTGTTTGGAGTATTGTTTTTTGCGGGCCTAGTCGGTGGAATTGCAACTTTAAATAGCAGTAATAATTTGAGTGGTAAATTCTTTTTGGCATCGATAGTTCCTATTTATGTATCAATCAAAATAGGCAATCGAGCCCAAAAACATTTCAGCAAAGCAATCAGTATCTATAACAGTCAATTCTAAAGACATCCCTTTTTAAATACATTCAGTAAATTATTTTCAAATGAAACAATTCTTCAATTCACTACTTACGGTTATAGTCATTAGTTTTTTAGTTAGTTGTGGCACAACAAAAAAGATTGAAGCACTCAAGCCTGCACCAAGCTACAGCAATGAAATTGTGTATGACAAACAAACCTCTTACTTGAATCTTCCTGTAGAAATAGCTGTGGCTGACTTGCAG
>CANGFK010000374.1 GCA_947452925.1 Chitinophagaceae bacterium
AGTGCGATGCGCTGGAACAAATGTCATGAACTCGTCATCCATTGTGAACCTGATAATTGCCTGAAACTTTTTCATTTAAAATATTTTGTACGGTATTACAACAACAATTATGCAGAGCGGTTTACTTTACGCCAAACTGACAATTGCGACACAATATAGCGGGTTTTTATGATGAAAATAACCTAGCTGGAAATAATCTTATTTCTACTTCAAGTTTAAAGTAGCTATTTTTACTGCCTTAACAAAAACGAACAAGAGATGACAGAAGGGAAAAGGCAGAAGCAAGTTGCATCGGTACTACAAGCAGAAATGAACGAGATATTTACCAAACTTGGAATGAATATGATTGGTGGCGGAATGGTAAGTATTGCTGCCATTAAAGTAACACCCGATTTGCTGGAGGCAAGAATATACCTGAGCATGTTTCAGGTGACAGACAAAGAGGCAGCAATGAAAAGAGTGAACGACAGAGCTTGGGAAATTAAGAAATTATTGGCAGATAAAGTAAAAAGCCAACTTCGGAGAATCCCGGTGATGCATTATTATCTGGATGACACCTTAGATTATGTATTTAAAATGGAGGAAGTATTCAAAAATTTAAACACCCCTTCCAGCACAACTGAAAAGAAGGACTAAAAGCAGTCTTTTGTTTTGAAGGAACAATCTGATGCATAACTATGGCTAATGTCTTTGGCAGTTGGATTCATCAAAAATAATTTTAATCATAGTCGACCTTGAAACTACTCTTTGCATGGCGCTACTTTAAGTCTGAGAAGTCAGTAAACGCTATCAACATCATTTCTTGGATAAGTGTATTGGCCATTGCGGTTGTAGTAGCGGCACTTATAATTGTTTTTAGTGTATTCAATGGTTTTGAAGATTTAGTAAAAAGTTTGTATGCTGACTTTTATGCAGATTTAAGTATTACGCCATCTTTAGGGAAAACAATGACGCTTACCCAAAACCAACTCAACCAACTAAGAAATACACCAGGTGTTCTTGCGCTGAGTCTTATAGCAGAGGAAAAAGCAGTTTTGGTGAACGGCGATTATCAAAGTATTGTAACAGTGAGGGGTGTTGATGATGCCTTGAATAAGGTGAGCAACATCAGAGGTCACATCATGCGCGGCACCTATTCTCTTGGCACTACAGAAAAGCCTGGTATAGTTGTAGGTGTTGGGATAGAAAATGCTGTTGGATTGGATGTAGAAAAAGCACTTTCCCCTGCAACCTTATATATGCCAAGCAGAAATGCTGCTAAACAATTTGGTGGTATTGATGGGATGAACTCATTTTCTGTTTACCCTTCAGGCACTTTCATGGTGCAAGAGGAATTTGATAATAAATATGTTTTCTCCAATCTCGGCTTTGTAAAGTACATGTTAGATATGAAGTCGGATGAGTATTCGTTCTGCGAACTTAGATTAGACTCCACCCAAAGTGAGAAAAAGATAATTAAAACCATTCAATCATTACTAGGTGAGAAATATAACTTACAGACAAGGTACCAACAGAACCAAAATTTATATACAGCGATGCAAATAGAAAAATGGGTTATCTACGGAGTAACTTGTTTGATTTTAATGGTGGCTGCATTCAATATCATTGGCGCTTTAACAATGCTTGTACTAGAAAAGCAAAAAGATATTGCGGTATTAAAGGCATTGGGAGCAACAGAAAGCACCATTCAGTCTATCTTTCTATTTGAAGGAATATTACTTTCACTAGTTGGAGGAGCTATTGGCATCACTCTAGCTACGGTTATTTGCGTGCTACAAATTAAATTTCATTTGATTTCACTGTCTGGTGGCACTTTCTTGATTGATTATTATCCAGTGAAACTGTTATGGTCTGATTATTTAATTGTTTTTGTCACAATACTAGTCATTGCAACCTTAGCGGCATGGGTGCCTGCAAGAAAAGCTGGCAAAGAGGCGTTGGCCCTGAAAAGCTAAGAAATAGAAATGAAGTATGAAGCAGTAGCTTATTTGGCTAAACTTCATACTTCATTTCTTATATTTTGTGTATTAATAGTCTCCCAACGTTTCTTCTAACTGAGCTAACGCTTTTGCTAATTGATCGTTATTTGGCGCAATACCATGCCATTCGTGGGTTCCTTCCATAAAATCAACACCTTTACCCATTGAAGTTTTCATGATTATACAGATAGGTTTTCCCTGCCCTGTGAGTGACTTAGCTTTATCTAGTGTAGCAATGACATCGTCTACGTCATTACCATCCATTTCAAGCACAGTCCAATCAAACACCTCAAATTTTTGTTTGATATCACCAAGGTTCAAGACCTTCTTTGTAGAACCATCTATTTGTTGTCCGTTGAAGTCAATAGTTGAAATCAGATTATCTACTTTGTTATGCGCTGCAAATAAAATTGCTTCCCAATTTTGTCCTTCATCCAATTCTCCATCTCCATGCAAAGAAAAAACTAGGTTCTTGTCGCCATTATATTTTTTGGCCAGCGCAGCACCAATAGCTACACTCATCCCTTGCCCTAAAGAACCACTTGCAACACGTACACCAGGCAGGTGTTCGTGCGTTGTTGGGTGCCCCTGTAAACGAGAGTTTAGTTTACGAAATGTTGCCAACTCCTTCACATCAAAATAACCTGCCCTTGCTAAAACAGAGTAAAATACTGGGGAAATATGACCATTGGATAAAAAGAATAAGTCTTCGCCAACACCATCCATCTTAAAGTTAGTGTCATGCTTCATTGTATTGAAGTACAAAGTCGTTAAAAAATCTGTACAGCCCAAAGAACCACCTGGGTGGCCGCTTTGCACTCCGTGTACCATACGTACAATATCGCGTCTGACTTGTGATGCGATTTTTCTTAGTTCTACTGGTGTTGCCATTTTCTATTATTTTAATGTTGCGAAGGTATCTTTTTAGGGTTAATAGCAAAATATAATTAGATTTCGTCTAAGTGAAGGAACTAAATTATTAAAATATTACCCTGACTCGGCAGATTCAAATAAATAATTATTGGATTATTTAATCAGGTTGAATATGACAGGGAACTCCCTTTTTTGGTCCACCACCGTCAGCTATTCGTTTGCAAGAAGGAGGTAATTTAGCATAAACTGAGGGCTCCGCTTTGGTAGTATCTGCATCAAAACCCGCATTATTCATAGCAGTGCGAATATCATCCAGACTAACCCTGTCAGGCAGAAACTGAACCCTCAACTCCCCATTTATCAGGTTAAACTTCCACTGAAGCATCCCATTATCCATATTGGCTCTATTCTCACCCAAAAGATATCCATCCAGCCGTTCTTTACATTCCCAACAACGTAGATTACCCGATTTGATGGTGACCCACTGAGGTTTATTAGCCATCACTTGTGCACTTATTTTCGATGCTACAAGTATCAATAAAAAAATGGAGAGGACGATATTTCTTTTCATATTAATCATTTTAAATAGTTAGACACCCCACTCAGAAGGAGCTTTACTCCATTCCAGTAAAATCTTTTCTGTTTCCTCAGAGATGGTCTCTTTCTCTAAGGCCAAAGTGATTAATGTTTTATAATCACTTAACGATATATAAGGAACATTTGCATTGGCAA
>CANGFK010000375.1 GCA_947452925.1 Chitinophagaceae bacterium
ACTTATTTTCTATACCCTATACCCCACCACATCAACTCGGTTGTATAGTACACAAATCAATGATTGTATTATGACACAACGCTTCAAGACTTTCTTTCTAGCAATACATTGCCTTATTATCCTTAACGCATCTATAGCACAGGGAACTTCTTTAAAACCAGAGAACCACAAGATGGATTGGTGGAAAGAGGCAAAGTTTGGAATGTTTATACATTGGGGTATCTATGCTGTTCCCGCTGGTAAATATGTTTGGAATCTACCTGATGGGAAATATAAGGAAGACATTACTCAAGGGGAATGGATTATGAACCGATGTAAGATTCCGGTAGCTGAGTACAGAAAATATGCGGAACACTTTAACCCCACAAAATTTAATGCCGAAGAATGGGTATTAACAGCCAAAGCGGCTGGTCAGAAATACATAGTCATTACTGCAAAGCACCACGATGGCTTTGCTATGTATAAATCGGAAACGAGCAACTATAATATTTACGATGCTACTCCTTTCAAGCGAGACCCTCTGAAAGAACTGGCAGAAGCCTGTAGAAAGTACGGGATGAAGCTTGGTTTTTATTATTCACAGGCTCAGGATTGGGGACATAAAGGCGGTGCGCCCAACAAGTGGCACTGGGATAAAGCAGCACAAGACGGATCGATGGATGCTTACATAGATAGCATTGCAGCACCACAAGTAAAAGAGTTGTTGACCAATTATGGTGATGTGGCTGTGCTTTGGTGGGACACGCCAAAAGACATGACACCCGAACTGGCGCAGAAGCTGGATCATATTACCAGACAGCATCCAGACCTGATAACAAATAATAGATTGGGAGGAGGCATCAGGGGCGACCTGGAGACTCCAGAACAATATATTCCTGCCTCTGGATATCCGGGTAGAAACTGGGAAGTATGTATGACCGTTAATGACCACTGGGGGTATAATGCTTATGACGACAATTGGAAAAGCACCAAAGAACTACTACGAAAACTGATAGACATTGCAAGCAAAGGAGGAAACTTTCTACTGAATGTTGGACCAACAGCCGAGGGCATCATACCTCCTGTTTGCGTGAATACATTGAAGGAAATGGGCGATTGGCTCAAGATAAATGGGGATGCCATCTATGGCACTACTGCCAACCCGTTCGATTATCTTTCTTGGGGAAGAGCTACCCGAAAAGAACAGAAAGTATATATCCATGTGTTTGATTGGCCAAAGAATGGACAGTTAAATGTGCCTTTTGCCAATAATGTTACGAAGGCTTATCTATTGGAAGATACCACTACCCTGTTACGTACTAAACAGATGGTAAACAAAGTATTGGTAAGTGTCCCCAAAATAGCACCAGATAAGATGGCGACGGTGGTGGTATTAGAGTTTAAAGGAGAACCCATTGTGTTGCCGAAACTAACTGAAAATACTACAGCAAAAGCTACATCTGAGTTAGATACGGCACATGGCATCAACAAAATATTCAGCACCAATCCCAAAGACTTCTATTCAGCAGGTAAAGACCAAAGAGAGACCACCATAGAATTGGATTTAGGTAAGCCCCAAGCAGTTGCAGGCATCATGCTAGCCGAGCCCTGGAGAGCGTGGGAAAAGAAAGAACAGCATTATGTATTGAGCTACAAAGTGGGGAATGGCTGGAAGATACTAGCAGAAGAAACAACAAATGGAACAGGTCATACCAAGCTATTTGGTACTGTAACCACGCAGTTTATCCGTCTAAAACTAAATAATAAAACGGATGCACCTAAACTGAATCAGTTGTTATTGTACAGACCAGATTAGTTACTGGCAACTAACTATTAACATTTTTTTTATGTCTTGTACTCCCCTAACGTTTCACAGTTGTATTTATTGTAATGCGTGCGCTGTTTTTATGAAAGGTTGACTTGCACAATAACGATTTAGACTTGAAAAATAGGATATGCCCACAATAAGGTTTTACAATTTGTTTACAATCACTTGCTATAATTTTTATTCTTTTAATTAAAAGGTTACAATGAGAACAATTCTTACGATTAAAGTTGCTGCACAGAAACTCCGCAGCCTGTTTGCCCTACTGTTCTTGGTAGGGATGTTTAATGTGGCCAATGCTACAGTATGGTTTTCTAGCCCTAACTCATCAGATAGTGTGACTCTTGTTACTTGGCAATCAGGTCAAGTTAACAAAGGATGGCTTGCTGGTATTTATTCTGGTTCATATACTGGAACAATGTACGGGTATTCTGCACCATCTGCTAGTAGCTATCTCTCTACTACAAAAGCGACCATAGTTGCAACAGATACTCTTGTATTGCAAGGTGGTAGTGTAGTTTATGCAGAACTGTCATCCTCTATGACAGTAGGTGACATTGTATTTTCTCAATCATCAGGCACTCCTAGTCAATTGTGTTGGTTAAAATATACAGGAAGCCTGCAATCTGCAACGCATTTGGCTGGATCAATTGATGGAACAGTCCTAGGGTACATTAAAATGTCAAGTAGCGGCAGTGGTACTGGTAGAGTAGTGACAAATGGAACTACAGCCAAGTGGTATTTTGATGCATCTTCAACTCTTGTTGCTAATATTGCTTCTGCTTACTTTGCTTGTTTCAATACAACTTGTACATTACAAGGAACAACTAATGTTTATGGAAGATTTTTGATCGGAAACACTGCAGCAGCAGCCAATCTGATATTGAACGGTAACACTCTAGCCGCTGCTTATTTTACAAAAGGAACAGCAGCTTCTACGGTTCAAACAATTCAAGGTGGTGGTAATTCTGCAATTAGTATTAATGGAGGCGTAGCCACTGCATCAAATTTAAGCCTGAATGTAACAACCCCAGGAACTACAAATTTGATAGGACTTAATATGAATAACTCAAGTGGACTTACACTTTATTCAAATGCCTACATTTCCAGTACAAGTACAAGCACAGTCAATAGTTCAGATTTTTCTAAACTTGTATTAGGAGGTAAAGTGCTATTGGCAGCGTCTACAGATACCGTCTTTTGTACTACACCAAGTTTGCTTAGTAATTTTACTGGCACTTCTTCCAATTACATTATTCTAAATGGTGGCGCGGTGCAAGTGCAATCTGTTACATCAAGTGCCGTATTATTTCCTGTAGGTGTTGGATCGACGCTCGCATCTTCAGCGTATACACCTGTTACATTCACCAGCACAGCAAGCTCGCCTACAATTACAGTTGGTGCAGCTGCACTGACTGCTGCAAATGTTTATGGGAGTAATGGGAGTAATACTAATCAAACATATCCTTATCAATGGAGTATTGCATCTAGCGTAGCAAGTGCAACCTCTGCTATTACCTTTCAAACAGCTACTGTTAATACTAACTTTAGCTCTAGTTCCGCTGGTCAGTTGGGCGTTTTTTCTTCTGCCTCAGCAGGTTATGCAGCAGTCATCACTTCTGAAACGAATGGCATCCTCACACCATTAACACTGTCCGGTGCTAGTGCACCCTATACAGCTGCAACAGCAAGCACCTTCAAACTGCCAAATAATACTTCTACAAACTATTTCGTGGTTGGAAATACTGGATTCATTTATCC
>CANGFK010000376.1 GCA_947452925.1 Chitinophagaceae bacterium
TAAAACTAAATTAGTGGTTTAATTTATTCAAAGCTTACTTTCTCAATGAAATGCAATAAAAATAAGCAAGAACTGTTACAAATTAAGCTAATTCATTTGTATTAATAATAAAATTAACATACCGAAGTTATTTTTTGTTAGACCATAGTGTAATATTTTAGACAACTTGCCTTACTTTTGCCGACTTTTCTAATTGATGCCGTAACATCAAGCGAACTTAATCAACTATGTCGGTTCGTCTTAATGTGGCCTATTATCAAACACTTAAATAGACACATGAAATTATCAGCGTTCAGGTACGACCTTCCACTAAATCTAATTGCACAGACCCCAACCAAAAGAAGGGAAGACAGCCGCATGTTGGTTGTGAACCGCAAGACGGGCAATATGGAGAACAAACACTTCAAAGACATCTTGGAATACTATGATGACAGAGATGTATTTGTTGTGAATAACACCAAGGTTTTTCCTGCAAGAATGTATGGACGTAAAGAGAAAACTGGTGCTAAGATTGAGGTTTTCCTGTTGAGAGAACTCAACAAACTTAACCGCCTATGGGATGTGATTGTAGACCCTGCGAGAAAAATAAGAGTAGGTAATAAGCTTTATTTTGGTGACAATGAGGAATTGGTTGCTGAAGTAATTGATAACACTACAAGCCGCGGAAGAACTATACGTTTCCTTTGGGATGATGATGATGCTTCTTTGAAAAAAATGCTTGATTTTCTTGGTGAAACACCATTGCCAAAATACATCAAGCGTGTACCAGACAATGAAGACAAGGAGCGTTATCAAACTGTATATGCAAAGTATGAGGGAGCAGTTGCTGCACCAACAGCAGGATTACACTTTAGTAGAGAATTGATTAAACGCTGTGAAATTAAGGGTGTCCGTTTTGCAGAGTTAACCCTACATACAGGTCTGACTACATTTAAACCAATTGAAGTTGAAGATCTGAGCAAGCACAAAATGGACGCTGAATACTTCAAGATAACTGACGAAGCTAGTGCAATTGTAAATAAAGCTAAGGAAGGTGGACATCGAATCTGCTCAATTGGTACAACTACAATGAGGGCATTAGAATCCAGTTTTACTGCTCAAAAATTGCTGAAGCCAACAGAGGGTTGGACCAATCATTTTATTCATCCTCCTTATTCATTTAATATTGCTGACAGTCTAGTCACTAACTTCCATTTACCGAAAACAAGTTTATTAATTATGGCTTGTGCTTTTGCAGGATATGACCTTACAATGGAAGCTTATAAAAAAGCTATTAAAGATAAATATCGGTTTTTCAGTTATGGAGACGCTTTATTGATTATATAAACGTTCTTGAATAACAACACCTCAAGACTAATTTATTCAACTTATATTCGCCATCGGCTTTAACTGAAAGCTGATGGCGAACTTGTTTACATTAGTATCCAAAGCTTCATATGAAATGGTAGCATTGTGAATTTCTGTAATCTTTTTAATGATTGACAACCCTAAGCCAAATCCCTTTGACATAGAAGCATTATTTCCTCTGAAAAAAGGAACAAAAAGATTGTCCACATCTCGTGAGGAGAGAATTGTGCCGTTATTTATGAAAGAAAGAACAATCTCATCTGGCTTGGTATCTATCAATATTCTTACTTTGTGATCATCCGAATAAACATAGGCATTTTTGATAAGGTTTCTAAAGGCTGATTTCAACAAGACCTCATTTCCATTTACCATCAATTCTTTTTCATCTGAAGGAGTACTTTCGAAAGACAATTCTATCTCTATGTCTGAAAACAAGCGTTTACATTCAGAAATGCTTTCGTACAATAGCTCATCCACACGTAAGAAAGGCCAGTTTAAAGCGTTGTTTAATTTTTCAAATTGAGATAAAGCTAGTAGCGAATTTGTCAGTTCTATTAACTCTATCTGCTCTTCATGTAATGACTTGAGAATCCTTTTGTATTCATCAGTAGTCAGTTCTCTATTTAATGCAGCTTCTGTTTGAGAAAGCATAGTTGTAAGCGGAGTTCTTAGTTCATGAGAAGCATGCTGAACAAAACTCTTTTGCCTCTCAAAACCTTGGTTTAGTCTATCTAGCATTGCATTAAAATGCTTAGCAATCTGTTCTAATTCATCTTTACCTTTTCCCTCATCTAGCTTGGTCGTCATATTTGTTGAAGTAGTCTTTTGCATTTGATTACTCAAACGCATCAATGGCTTAAAGGCTTGCTGAACCATAACGAAAGACATAAAGGCAGAAACTAGCAATCCCCCACCAAATACTCCTCCAAGAATGTATATTAGTTTAGTAACTTTTCTTATGCCTGTTCTATCTTTTGCACCACCAATTACATACATTCCCATTTCTTCATTATAAGAACCCAAACATTCTGAGTTGACTTGTTTGAATCGATAGAGCTTCTCCTTCTTTATCTCTTCGAGTAATTGAGGGGTTACTTTTAATTCAATTGTATCATTTTCTCTATAGACAATTTTATTATTCGAATTAAGCAATAATATCTGCTCATCATAAAGAGATCTACGCTTGTATTTGGTAGCTGCCAAAGCAGCACTGTCTGCTTTTAAGTTTCTATAATCATTGACTAGGGTAGTACAATGATCTTTTAGGCGCATGTAGTAATCTTCTACACGATTACTAGTGTATAATAGATAAATGGAAATGGAAGATATGAAAAGAATCAGAGCTACAAAAACAGTAAAAAATAAGGCAAATCGAAGCTTTAAATTCATTGTAGCAATTATTATTCTTTGATGTAATAACCGAAACCTGGTTTTGTAAAAATTAATTTATTATCAAATGGTTTATCTACTTTATTTCTAAGAAAACTAATGTACACTTCTATGGTGTTAGTATTTGTATCAAAGCTTACATCCCATATATTTTCTAAAATCTCTTTCTTAGAAATGATTTTCCCTTTGTTTTTGCACAAGAGAGATAGAAGGGCAAACTCTTTTACAGTAAGCGTTATTTCTTTACCTCCCCTTGTTACGGTTTTAGTATCAAAATCGAGTGTCATATCTTCAACCACAATTTGTCCAGCACCAGCAATTTGCCGTTCCGACCTTCTGATAAATACATTGATTCTCGCAAAAAGCTCATCAAAGTAAAAAGGCTTTACTATATAATCATCGGCACCAATAGCAAAGGCTTTCACCTTATCGTGAATTTCGCCTAAAGCAGTTAGCATGATAATAGGAACTTTTTTATCATACCCTCTGAACTGTTTACAAAGTACAAGACCACTTTTGTGAGGCAAACTTACATCTAATAAAATTAATGAATAGTTAGTAGCATTAAAAAGTATTTCGGCTTCTTTACCGTCTTTGGCAACAACTGTATCATAGCCTTTTCTATCTAGTTCCTCTTTTATTACTGCACTTAGTTTAGGCTCATCCTCTACTAGTAAAATTTTGTAAGCCTTTTCCATATTTCTCTAACAATGTCAAAAATAAAGATAATCGTTTAGCAACCATCTAATCTATACGACAATCTAAACTGTAAAAAAGTTGCAGAGATGTAGAAATAACACTTATTATATTTTGGTTTAACGA
>CANGFK010000377.1 GCA_947452925.1 Chitinophagaceae bacterium
ATCTGTGTTAGAAGTTGCTAAAAGGCTCGCAGATTTAGTGTTACTACTACGAAGCATTTTTTCTACCTCTGACTTTGGTTTTGTTTGCCCATAGGAAATTGTAATAATTGCCACAAGGGTAAAGAATGCTAGAAAAGCTTGTTTCATTTTTGCAATTTGATTGTGAATTTGTGAAAATATTTTAAATAAAACGCAATAATAAGTATAAAATTTAAATTAATCAACGAATTGTTTGTTTTGTAGAATTAAAAAGGGGTACTGATTATATTACATTTTCATTTTAGGGAATTATCAATACATTTTATTTATTTTAATAATCAAAAACAAAAAAAATAAATAATATTATATCATGGGGGTAATTAAATTGACTATTTAAAACGTGTTTTCGTAAGCCATGATACAATGGATAGGGGAGAGATTAGTTGTTTTGGATTGAAGTGTATAGAGATTGATTCGATGTCTACACATTTCAATCTTTTAATTCTTGGGTTTAAGTCAAATTACAGGCTTTTCGGTGACAATCTTATGATTATTAAGAAAAATGAAAACATCCAGCCCCTTCTAGGGGGCAGGTTGTATCAAAAAAGGTAATTTTTGAGTTATAAAGACCCAATTTTCCATAAAACTGTAGAGCTTTTGATTTAAACTGTGTACCTTTTTTCGATTTAGCTCCCTTTTTGAATTATAAAATCAATATTAAGTTTTAAGGCATGGAGATCAAAGATTAAAAGTTGCAATCTTAGTTAACACTTGCAACTGCACCACTGCCTTGTAAGTATTTTGCATAAACGCCCATTTGAGGTTGATCGTTGCCAGCAACTGGGTGTAAAGAAAGCGGGTAGTTTTTCCACCAAGGACCTGCAGCCCAATAAGAACCACTGATACCGTTTGTAGTAAGATAGTGAAGGAAGTTGTCTAAAACAACTAACCAGCGGCTGTCATTTTTTGGAATACCAAATTCGCCAACAAAACCTTTTTTACCATTTGCTTTCAACCAGTTAACAAAAGGAGCCACGTAATTTACACCAGTTTGTGGGTTGATGTTGCTTTCGTCGTAGCTCTTTGCATAAGTACCAGAGTAGTCGTTGTCGAAATAGCAGTGTGCATTAAAGATGATGTTATCAGCAGGATCTTTAAGGTATTTTAATTGGTCGTTGTTAACATCCCAAGTAGCAGCGTTAGAGTAGCTTTCGCCTTCTACCATAATGTAGATGTCTTTGTTCATTTCTCTGATGCCTTTGATTGCTTCTTGAGCAGCATTGAACCAAGAGTATTGACCCATATCGTGTGGTTCGTTCATGATGTCTAAAGCATAAATGTTATCGAAACCTCTTAAAGCAAAAGCCATTTTCTTCCAGAAATCTTTGAAAGCTGCAACGGGAACTGTTTGGCTACCAATGATGTATTCTACATTGTTCATTTTGTAGCGAGCGAAGTTGTGCATATTCAAAACTACCATTACTCCAGAAGCAGCGCAATCGGTTAAGAATCTCTTCATGTAAGAAAGTTCAGTAATGTCTAAAGGACCACCGATTGTCTTTTGTATTCTTTCCCAACGGAAAGGCATTTGCATTACGGTAACACCTTTTTTTGCGAAGTATTTGATTTCTGTTTTGTCAGGATAGATATAGTTAACTCCATAAGTTCCAGGCAAGTTTTCAGTGCCAAATTCAGCACCACAAAGAGATACTCCAAAAGGTAAAGCGTTGTATTGAGCACCTACTTTTACTATGCTTAAAACTGCGATTGTGATGAGAATTATTAAGTGTTTCATGACCTTCTTTTTTGTTATTTCAAAGGTCACTCAAGCCAAATCGGGGTATTGTAGAGGTGGTGATGAACTCTATTTAGCTAGTTTCTTGGGGCTTGTAGTAGTATGATTATTGGGTTTTAGAGGTGTGTGTAAGAGGGGTGTTGAAGTGTGAAATATGAAGGGTTAGTTGTTTTTTGACCAAAGGGTTTTGTTATAAAAACAGTTAAGGTAAAGAAGCAGGAGTTGAGGTTTAGCCCTTTACAGTTTGGAGGATGGACAAAAAGCGCAATATTTGCATCATTTATAAGCTATGCAGTTACCTTCCCAATTATTAGAGAATGCCGTGGCAGAATTTGCCAAATTGCCTGGAATAGGGAAGAAGACTGCCTTGCGTCTGGTCTTGCACTTGTTGAAGCAAGAGATAGATGAAGTGTCTCACTTTGGTGAAACAATTTCTAAGATGAGAAAAGAAGTGCAGTTCTGTAAGCGTTGTAGTAATATTAGTGATGCACAATTGTGTAGCATCTGTAATAATACCACGGGAAGAAATCAACAGCTGATTTGTGTTGTAGAAAATATAAGAGACGTAATTGCTATAGAAAGCACGCAACAATACAATGGTACCTATCATGTGTTGGGAGGAATTATCTCACCTTTGGATGGTGTTGGACCAGATCAGTTGAATATAGAAACCCTTGTTAATAGAGTTAAAGAAGAGGACACGAAGGAACTGCTGTTTGCTCTAAATCCAAATATTCAGGGAGATACTACAATTTATTATATCCAAAGGAAATTAGGTCAAACCAATTGTAAGGTTACAACTATTGCAAGAGGTATCTCTTTTGGAGGGGAATTGGAATATGCCGATGAAATGACATTGGCTAGAAGCATTACAAACAGGCTTCCGGTAGAACAATATGTAAGATAGAGTTGTTGACAGATAACATTTTACAAATAAGTTGTATCTGTTAATTGACAAGTTGTTATTTTTGGCATCTAAATTTTTAAAAAATGAAGAAGAAGTTAATTATTGCTGTGCTATTAGTAGGTGTACTAAGCTTTGTGGGTGTTTACTATTTTGTGTTTTATCGCCCAACACATCATGTTCGTGACATAGCTAATGAATCGGCAATTGTAGTCAGTGCTAAAGATATAGTAAAAGAGTTCCAAACAAATGAGTCAGCTTCCAATACAAAATATTTGAATAAGGTAGCTGAGATAAGTGGAGAGGTTTTAGAAGCTAAGAAAGATCAAACAGGTAAACCAACTGTAACTCTTAAAAGTGATGATAGTTTTTCTAATGTGTTTGTGACCTTGAGAGGAGATAAACAGCTAGAAGTGAAAGGTGGGGCAACAATTACAATAAGAGGTGTGGTTACTGGCTTTTTGAGCGATGTAGTTATAAATGATGGTATCGTTGTAAAACAATAAATATGAAAAAGGTTACTTTATTTGGTTTGTTTTTTTTGTTGATGGGCACGTTGTCATATACGCAAAAGGTTTATTCTACAAGGACAGCTCAAGTAAAGTTCTCTTCTTCTTCTGCTGCCGAGGATATAGATGCCGTAAACAATCAGGTTCAGAGTAAGTTCATTGGAAAAACGGGACAAATTATGTTCAGCCTTTTGATGAAAGGCTTTGTTTTTGAAAATGCAATGATGCAAGAACATTTCAATGGCAAAGAATATATGGATAGTGATAAGTTTCCTAAAGCAGAATTTAAGGGAACTATAAATGGGATGAATACCGTTGATTTAGAAAAAGACGGGGCCTATCCGGTGATGGTAAGTGGCGACATGACCATC
>CANGFK010000378.1 GCA_947452925.1 Chitinophagaceae bacterium
ACTATCAATCCTAAGTCTTTAAAAGGCAAGAACAAAGAACTCCTCGCTCCTAAGACTACTTTTATCTGTCCGTTCTTTACTTTATTCCATATTTCTACTCGTTCATTAGGATTGAATTTGGAATGATAGATGGCGATGTTCCCTCCAAAATGCAACTGTAACCTGCGTATCATCTGTGCCGTTAATGCAATCTCTGGCAGCATATACAACACCTGCTTATCTTGTTGCATGAATTGCTCAATCAATTTCATGTATACCTGTGTCTTTCCACTAGCGGTAACACCGTGCAACAGGCAAACATTCTTTTCATCGAACGATTTATTGATGGCATCAAAGGCTGTTTGTTGTGCTGAGGACAATACGAAATCGAGATTCATATCCTTAGGCAGCGCCTTAATACGATCAGTTGCCCGCTTCTCCCCTACCAATATCTTCTTTTCTATCAATCCCTTTAGTTGTGCCGCACTGGCATTTGCCTTCTTTAGTAGTGTCGGCTGTGTTACTTCCCCTTCCGTTTTGGACAGATGCAGATAGGCCAATAACAACTCCATCTGCTTTGGTGCATTGAATTTCGGCTCATTAAACAGTTCCGACAACTTCTCTTCGTCCCTATAAATAGGGTTCAATAGTATGTAGGTCTCTGTTTTGGTCTTGAACTTCTCTTTCAGCTCCTCCCACACAAAACAGACTTGTTTATCAATCAGCTTCTTAATGACCGGATATACATTTTGCGTGTCTAATATCTGATGCACTTCACTCAATCGTAGTTCTTTCTTTAATTCCAAAGCCTGAGCCACTAGGAATTCATTATCTGTAAATGCAGAGCCATTATTGAGATCGTAATTGGTTTCTTCATTCCAGATCAAGATACTTTCGCTAGACAATTTTAGGTTAGCCGGAACCGCCGCTTGCATCACTTCGCCTTCGCAGCACATATAATAGTTGCTGATCCAGTTCCATAGTTTCAGTTGATTCTCATACAGAACCGGTTCATCATCCAATATGTTTAGTAATTCCTTGGGTTCAAAGGCAGGTGGCTTTTCTTTGGTGATTGATTTGATGATGCCTGCATATTTCTTATTCCTCAAGTCCACCTCCACCCGCAAACCCACCTTTGCCGCTTCCCTCAAATGCGTTGGAATGGCCCAAGTGTAGGTAACTGGCAACCACAATGGAATGATTACCTCGGCATACAAACCATCGGTGGTGGGGGTGTGAGGAAAGAGACTACTGTTTTTATTTGCACGCATAATTCAGGTGCAAGATAGGGTTTTAGGTGGGAGATAACAGATAGTAGTTATCAGACAGTAACGAAGGGAATTATGACAGATGACGTTTTAGCTTGTTTATATTCCAGCATAGTTTACTTAATTTCCCCACTGATAATATCACTTGGTTCCAACATTCCCTCACTTGGTTCCAACATTCCCTCACTTGGTTCTAGTACTCATTTGCTTGGTTCCAGCATTTCCTCACTTGGTTCCAGCATTCCCTTGCTTGGTTCTAGCATTCCCTTGCTTGGTTCTAGCATTCCCTTGCTTGGTTCTAACGCTCATTCGGGCAAGGGAATGACAGAACCAAGCAAGGAAATGACACTTTTGCGGCCAATTTGAATGGTTATGACTTAATAAGCAACGTTTCAGCTGCTGCCAAACTCATATACAGCAAGGGTTTTAACAAAGGAAGGCTTCGCTTTAAGCGAAAACTTCCTTAAACAATAACCTATTTAACTAAGAACGAGTATCTATACTATGGAAGATAATCCTTTAGCAGTGCTTTTATTTCATCGTCTGAAATAGAATCTTTATCCCCTTTGTTATAAATGGAAAACAATAGTACCGTTGAATCAGTGACCAAAACAAAAGACATGATCCTTGCCCCGCCCGACTTCCCTTTGCTTTTGGAGGCAATTGCCAAACGGATTTTGTAGATATTGTTACCAAGTGGAATACCTAAAGTAGGATTGGTTTCTAGATTAGTAAAGAGTGCGGCTAATTCAGTTTTTAAAGAAGGATATTTTTTACTAAGCTTACTGGCTTCCTTTTTAAAGTTGTCGGAGAGTTCTATTTTATAACTCATTTAAAAAGTCTTTGGCAGGCGTGGTTTTTAGTTTTCCTTTTCTGTAAAGCTTCACTTCCTCTAATCCGGCTTTTATGCCATCCATTGTTTCTTCTTTGGAAGGCTCGTCATCTGTTTCTATTTTCTTCACATAGCTGAGGTTCTTTGCCAATTGAACAAAGTGATTATATTCTTTATCAGCTACATAAACGGTTACTTGTCGCATTTTATTAATTGAGTGTTTAGCAAATATATTTATTAATCCCTATTACTTCCCTTTATTTAAAACTCACCACCCCATCGCCACTCGGCAGGAGTACATTTCTAGTTACTGATTTTTGAAGAGGGGGACGGGTTAGATATTACCCATACCCATTTGTAGAAAATTTTTCATATTTTAGAGTTGTCAAATTAATTATCACTTGAAAATAACAACTCCCCCCATCTTCTACTACAACCATATTTTTTTTCCAATCATCAAACCCAAAATTGGAATCAATGCAAAAACAATTTACATAGACTTTCTTCACACCGTTAGAGTTAATATAAGGTACATATTGTCTTTTATATTTTTTCAAGTCAATGAATTCTGAGAATTGTTTGGTTGTTTCTCGTTTTAAATTGTGAACGTTTATACACTTCGTCAAAATATTGTCCAATATTTTCAATTCTTTATTTGTTAAGCGTAAAAATGCTGCGTCTTTAAATAGCCTATGATAACTTGTATCAATCGGTAGAATTGCGTAAACATCTGAATCAATTAAGACTTTTCTCCTTGGAGGCATGTCTTTATAATTTTCAATGTGAATTCTATTGTTATCCAGTTGTTTTGCGTTATCGTTTCGTTTACAAGCAAACAATGTAAAACAAACTAAAACGGGTATAAAATTTAATTTAATCATATCAATTAGATTCATTTAGTATGGGGTTTCCACAAAAAAATTCTTTTTACCTCATCCCCTCCAATTCCTTCTGCAACCTAAACATCTCATCTCTTAGTGTGGCGGCTTCCATAAAGTTCAGGTCTTTAGCGGCCTTTTCCATCAGCTTCTTGGTTTGGGCAATTGCCTTTTCCATCTGAGGTATGGTCTTGTAGCTCACCTGTTCTTCGGCAGCGGTGTTCAGTTGTGCATCGCCCATTATTGCATACGGTTTGCTTTCATCAAATCCCTTTATGTCCAGCACCGAAGTTTGTTTCATAATCTGGTCTATTGATTTATTCACTGTTGTCGGGGTAATGTTGTGCAGCGTATTGTAGGCAACCTGTTTCTCACGGCGGCGGTTGGTTTCGTCAATGGTGCGTTGCATGCTCATCGTCATCTTATCGGCATAGAATATTACCTTTCCATCTACATTCCTCGCCGCACGTCCTGCTGTTTGCGTCAGCGAGCGCTCATTACGCAAAAAACCTTCCTTATCTGCATCCAATATTGCCACCAATGCAACTTCGGGTAAGTCTAACCCTTCCCTTAACAGGTTCACGC
>CANGFK010000379.1 GCA_947452925.1 Chitinophagaceae bacterium
CACCACAGCAGTGTGTTGTTTATCGGGAGTAAGGTTGATAACAAGATCAGCTGAAGGTATTAATTCATCGTAAGTACCCACTGTAAAACCATTTTCTGTAACACCTTTCCAGCTTGCACGTTTGCTATCGATTGCTTCCTTGCGCAAGGCATAAGAAACATCCAAACCAGAATCACGTAGGTTTAAACCTTGGTTCAACCCTTGTGCTCCTGCACCTACTATTACTATTTTTTTGCCTTTTAGAGCGGTAACACCATCAGCGAACTGAGTGCCATCCATAAACTCACATACGCCTAACTGACTTAATTTTTCTCTTAATGAAAGCGTGTTGAAATAATTTGCCATCGTTTCTTTTGTTTTCCGCCCCCGTCCCCTAAAGGGGTGTAAGGGCAATTGTTAATTACTATTTTATTGAATGAATTTAACGGGTTGCAAAGTAAAGGGGTTTACATTGAAAATACACCTTCACGTTTGCCCAAGTATTCATTTTCTGCTAACTCTTCGGCAGGCTCATACGCTTCGAACTCACGAAGTTTTTCGTGAAAGCCACTACTAGCCTTGATGATGGCTACACGTGCACTACGCACAAATTCTATGAGTCCAAATGGTGCCAATGCATCAATTAACCCTTCAGTTTCCTCGCGGTGACCAGTTGTTTCGAAGATGACATAATCTTTTCTGATAACAACCGCCCTTGCACCATGCTTATGCAATAGGCGCTCAACCAATACCTTCTCTGCAATAATTTCTGTGGGTACTTTATACAAAGCCAACTCCTGCCAGATGATTTCGTCGTTGGTATTGAAGTACGCCTTTAGCACCTCCACTTGTTTTTCTATCTGACGGCAAAGTTTGCGAACCACGTCTTCGTATTCATTTATAACAATGGTAAAGCGGTGTATTCCCTCAGCTTCCGAAGGGGAAGTGTTGAGGCTTTCTATATTGATTTTTCTTCTTGAGAAGATAATGGCAATACGATTGAGCAAGCCCACCTGATTCTCGGTATATACTGTGATGGTAAACTCTTGCTTAACAGGCCCGGACTGATTGTCGGTAGGGGCATATTGTATATTATTCAGTGACTGTATCATTTCTATTTAATTCAAATCGTTGTAAATATTATTCCTCATAAGACGCATTGTAATGCGTCTCTACACCTGATCTTTGGTTAATACTATTTCAGAAACACCTCTTCCTTGTGGCACCATCGGGAATACATTGTCCTCCTTGGCCACCATCACTTCTAATAAGTAAGAACCATCGTGGTTAAGCATTTCAGCCAAAGCGTTCTTTAGGTCTTTTCTTTCATTGATACTAGAGCCTTCTATACGATAAGCCTTGGCAACCGCAACATAATCAGGGCTTTCAATATCTACAAAAGAATAGCGTTTATCATGGAATAACTGCTGCCATTGTCTTACCATACCCAAGAAACGATTGTTGAGGATAAGAATTTTTACATTAACGCCAGTTTGCATGATTGTACCCAACTCTTGAATAGTCATTTGGATACCTCCATCGCCAATGATTGCAACAACAGTCCTTTCTGGCGCGCCAAACTTAGCACCAATAGCTGCTGGCAAGCCAAAGCCCATTGTACCTGCACCACCAGAAGTAATATTACTTTTTGATTGATTGAACTTAGCGTATCTGCAAGCAACCATCTGATGCTGCCCCACATCTGTTACAATGATGGCATCACCATGAGTCAGTTCATTCAAAACATTCAATACCTCACCCATGGTTATCTCACCTTCTGTTGGGTTTAGTTCTTTATGAATTACAATTTCAGTTTCCTTAGCAGAAAGAGCTTTGAATTGATTATGCCATTCTGTATGTTCTTTCTTATCAATCAAAGCCGTAAGCATGGGCAAAGTTTCCTTACAATCGCCCCAAACAGGAACGGTTGTTTTTACATTCTTATCTATTTCAGCAGGGTCAATATCCAAGTGAATAACCTTTGCTTGCTTGGCATATTTATCTAATCTCCCTGTAACACGATCATCAAAACGCATCCCAACAGCAATCAATACATCACATTCATTGGTTAATACATTTGGTCCGTAATTACCGTGCATCCCCAGCATACCTACATTTAGGTAATGGTCGGTTGGTAAGGCACTCAATCCCAAGATTGTCCAGGCAGAAGGCAAACCACCTTTTTCAATAAATGCTTTAAACTCTTTTTCGGCTTCGCCAAGAATTACACCTTGACCAAAGATTACAAAAGGCTTCTTCGCTTCATTAATCAATTTAGCTGCAGCTTCTATATAAGAAGGTCTTACAATTGGCTTTGGACGATAGCTACGGATATGATTACAAGGTTTATAGCCTTCATAATCGAACTTTTGCAATTGGGCGTTCTTGGTAATATCAACCAAAACAGGTCCCGGTCTTCCAGTTCTTGCGATGAAAAAAGCCTTCGCTAGGGCATTAGGTATTTCGGAAGCATCTGTTACCTGACAATTCCATTTGGTAACAGGTGTGGTGATATTGATTACATCCACTTCCTGAAAAGCATCCGTACCCAACAAATGTGCAAACACCTGACCTGTAATACATACTAATGGCGTACTATCAATCATTGCATCAGCCAAACCTGTAACCAAGTTTGTAGCACCAGGTCCACTTGTTGCAAACACAACCCCTACCCTTCCAGAGCTTCTTGCATAACCCTGTCCAGCATGAATACCTCCTTGTTCGTGACGGACAAGGATATGTTTTAATTTATCATGATAATCATACAACGCATCATAGATAGGCATGATGGCTCCACCCGGATAACCGAAAACAGTATCCACCCCTTCAACAATCAAAGCTTCCAAGACTGCTTGAGAGCCAGTGATATTTGTTCCTACTTTATTATCCCATACATCCCCATCCCCTAAAGGGGCATTAGCAGTTGCTGCTTGTGGGGCTTCTATTATTAATGTTTCTTCCATAATATATTTATTAGGTTTATTCTAATTAACTACAAACGTTATCTTTTGCCTAGCAAGATATTTAACCGTATGACCATTTTGGATTGCGGGCTTCCACTTAGGACTTATCCTCATTATTCTTATTGCCTCCTCCTTAGTACCATAACCTGGATTGTTTTCTGTACTCACATCAGAAATAGAGCCATCACTTTCAACAACAAAATTTAGGTTAACAGTATATCGCCCATTCGGAGCTCCATTCCTTGATGGTATAGTTACATCTAAATTACGCTGCAAATATTTTGACCAAGCAAATGAATCTCCCGGGAACTGAGCCTCTATTGTTACCGAAGTTGACAACCTCTTTATTGAGGTTAGATGACCATTAATGTCGAAATCACTTTTTACCAAAGAATTCGAGTCGATATCAAATTTTGTTTTTGAACAAAGTTCTCCATTTTCAAAGTATTGATACCTGTAATAATTATCACTTTTATAAGTTCTAAAACTAGAATCTTTGATAATACCATTTTTAAAATAGCTCAGGTATTTCCAACCCATTCCGGAAATTGAGTCACCAGATGATCTTAGTTTTTCGTTCTCATAAAACTGATA
>CANGFK010000380.1 GCA_947452925.1 Chitinophagaceae bacterium
AACCCAGACTATTACCAGCAACTGATGGAAAGCTATGGGTTCAAGGATTTTTACAACCAATACTTCTACACGATGGAGGTTGATGCAGCTTTCTCGGAAAAGATTTTGGAACGCCATGCCAAGTTCAAATCGAAGCCAGAATATAGTGCCCGACACATAGATTTAAGAGATATTGATAAATATGCTGGCGACTTTGCAACCGTCTACAACAGTGCTTGGGCGCAACATGGCGAAGCAAAAGCGGTAACAAAAGAAGATATAGTAAAGGTATTTAAGCAGATGAAACCAATTATGGACGAACGCCTCATCTGGTTTGCATACTATAAAGAAGACCCGATTGCCATGTTTGTAAACATCCCAGATTTGAATGAATATTTCAAACACTTTAATGGAAAGCTAGGCGCTATTCAAAAGCTACGGTTACTTTGGATGAAGAAAACAGGCTATTGCAAAAAAGCAACAGGACTGGCATTTGGCGTAGTGCCTAAGTTTCAATCTCTGGGTATTGATAGTTATATAATACAAGAAGTAGGGCAATTTATTCAAGGAAAAGGTTGGTATAACGAATATGAAATGGGATGGGCAGGTGAATGGAATCCCAGAATGATTAACATCTACAGAAGCCTGAATGGTATTCAAAGTCGTCGCCTGATAACCTACAGGTATATTTTTGACGAAACAGAGCATCCATTCGAGCGTCATCCGGTGATGGATTATAAATAGAATTGATAATTGATAGTTGATAATTGATACCTAACTCTAAGAGAGTAAAGTTTCAATTTTCAGTTTGCAATTATCAACTATCAATTGTCAATTATTAATTATCAATTGTTTTTTATGAAACCTAGTCTCACCATTGGCATCACCTATTGTAGCAAATACGATAACTATCGCCTTTGGATACAAAGCGCGGATGATTCTATCAATATTATTAAGCTTTCTTATAAACTAGATAATCTCAACCTTTTATCAAGTTGCAACGCTATTATCCTTTCTGGGGGCGAAGATGTGTATCCAACTAATTATGGTAAACCCGAATATATAAATCTGCTCGATCCTTTGCAGATGGATGAAAAAAGAGATGCTTTTGAACTGGAAGTAATAGCGCATACGCAGCAAGAACAGAAACCATTGCTAGGAATTTGTCGTGGCTTGCAACTGACTAACGTGTATTTTGGTGGTACCCTGATTCCTGATATTCCAAGTGTAGTTGGAAGCAGCTATCATAATAAAATAGAAGGAAAGGATCAGCTACATCTGGTTGAGTTGCAAGAAGGTTCAATGATAAGTAATATTATTGGGCAGAGAAGTGGCCTTATTAATTCTGCACACCATCAATCGGCAAATCAGATTGGAGATCGATTGACAGCAACTGCTTTTGCAGATAATAATATTGTAGAAGCAATAGAATGGAAAGAACCTGCTGAGAAGCCTTGGCTATTATTGGTGCAATGGCATCCCGAGCGGATTGCAGAAAGTGTACACTTCTCACTTGCAC
Source organism: Chitinophagaceae bacterium (assembly GCA_947452925.1). GTDB lineage: Bacteria > Bacteroidota > Bacteroidia > Chitinophagales > Chitinophagaceae > Parasediminibacterium. The sequence goes on from CANGFK010000380.1 coordinate 1,499, forward strand.
TAAGAGATTGCTTTTTGAAAGAGGCGAAAAAGAAAGCTTTTGGAAGGGAATAATCTTTTCTGTCATTTGATTGATGCCTTCAACTACAAAACTGTCTTTCCCATTCAGATTGATATTAGGATGTTGTAAATGAAATAGTATTGTAGTACGAAATGGCTATACCTATACGATTACTAGTTTTTATAGCTATTCCTATATACACTAGATTCTAGCCTGAATTACGTTAAATCATTCTTTTTTGCTGCAACAGGTATCTTACTAATAAAATATTTTGTCAAATTAATTATTGATAATCATTACTTTAGAAACATGCTATAAAAAATATTTAGCTGAATAGTATGAATAATCAAAGTTATCCCCCTACATTTGCAGCCCAAATTAAAAAAGTCTGGTGGGATAGCATCAGCAACTAAAAATTTTACAATGAGTCATTTACATTTCACAACAAAGCACGCCAACGCGGCTACCGTTACCCACAACTGGTGGATAGTAGACGGTACTAATCAAACCGTAGGACGTATGAGCGCAAGAATTGCGGCCGTCCTTCGAGGAAAAAACAAAACTTATTACACTCCTCACGTTGATTGTGGCGATTATGTAATAATCATCAATGCAGACAAGGTTATCTTCACAGGTAACAAGTTAGAAGACAAGACGTACATCAATTTCTCTGGTTACCCAGGTGGTAAGAAAGAAGAAGCCGCTGGCGATTTGTTGAAGCGTCGTCCAGAAGTAATTTTGGAGAGAGCCATCAAGGGTATGCTTCCAAAGAATCGTTTGGGCAGAAAGATGATTGGTAAATTGTTTGTTTATGCTGATACAAAACATCCGCATACTGCACAACAACCTAAAGAGTTAAAATTCTAAATTACAAATAGCTGATGGCTTAGTCTATCAGTAAAAAGCAATAATAAATGGAAAAGCAAAAAAATGCACTTGGTCGTCGTAAGGAAGCCGTAACTCGTGTTTTCATTAGCAGGGGAGAAGGTAAGATTACTGTAAACGATAAGGATTACAAAGCATATTTCCCATTGGTTTATCTTCAAAACCAAGTGGAACAACCAATCAAAACTGCTGATGTAGCAGGTAAATTTGACATTGTTATCAATGCACAAGGTGGTGGATTGAAAGGACAAGCTGAAGCGGCAAAGTTGGGTATTGCCCGTGCTTTGCTGGAAGTGAATCCAGAATTCAGACCTTTATTGAAAGCAGCTGGTCAATTGACTCGTGACCCTCGTGGTGTTGAACGTAAGAAATTCGGTCATAAGAAAGCACGTAGAAGCTACCAGTTCAGCAAACGTTAGTATTATCCTCTGCCCCTGCAAAGGGGTTTGTGGAAATGTTATTATATTTTTTCAAACAAATATGCTTTGATAGTCCTCACAAAATAGGATTGAAAAGTTTTAAACTTTATTAAAATGGAAGCAAACACTTCATTACAACAGCAACTACTAGAGGCCGGCGTACACTTTGGCCACTTGAAGAAGAAGTGGAACCCTAAAATGTTGCCTTACATCTTTGCTGAAAAGAAAGGTATTCATATCATTGATTTAAACAAAACTGTAGACCATCTTCAAGATGCTGCTGCTGCAATGAAACAAATTGCAAAGAGTGGTAAAAAAATCATGTTTGTGGCTACAAAGAAGCAAGCTAAAGAAATTGTTTCTGAATGTGCAAAGCGTGTAAACATGCCTTATGCTACTGAAAGGTGGTTGGGTGGTATGCTTACCAACTTCAACACTGTTCGTAAGAGCGTGAAGAAAATGCAAAGTATCGAGAAATTATTGAACGATAGCACTGCAGATAGTTTGACTAAGAAAGAAAAGTTGACTTTGGCTCGTGACAAAGACAAAATGGAAAAAGTATTAGGTGGTATTGCTCAAATGGGTCGTTTGCCAAATGCTTTGTTCTTGGTAGACATCAGCGTAGAGCATATCGCTTTGGCAGAAGCTAAGCGTTTGGGAATCACTACTTTTGGTATGGTTGATACTAATTCTGATCCTAATAAAGTAGATTTTGCTATCCCTG
>CANGFK010000381.1 GCA_947452925.1 Chitinophagaceae bacterium
CCGTAAAAGCCGATCCACGCTTGCAACAGATGGCTTTGGTTCGCTTGGGGAGATTGTCTGTTCAGCCTGTAACCGAGGAAGAGTGGGCTATAATTATGGAACTCTCAGAAACTAAATAATAACGTATATGCTAGCATTTTTTTCAGCTTTTATTCCTACACTATTTCACTTGGGGTAAGAAAAAAGCTGCGCAGTATATCCTCAATCTCTATATTTTTTGTGTTATCAACTAGCTTTGCTAATATTCGCTTATAATTAAGATCGTGTTAAGAAAAAGGAAATAATATTAAATTATCTCCCTTTACACTTACTTTTTGGTTCCTATTACTTGACCGTTAGGATATAAAAAGCTACATTGCAACCACTTCAATAATAACATTCATTTTGCTGAAAGAAATTATTATCTCTTTACAAGCTTATTACAGGGCTCATCAGTTTATAAAACAACACAAACTCTGGCTATGGATTCTCATACCGGGTATCATTTATACATTCCTGTTTCTCTTTAGTATGCATTATTTCGGTGCAACCTGCAATCAGTTTATTGAATGGTTGAGCTTAAAGACTGGTTTAAAGAATTGGCTCGACAAAATTGACAGCGGCTTTCTAGGTTTCCTTTTTACACTTGGAAGTTTGATATTATGGCTGGTAATGATGTTGTTTTATTTTTCCCTTTTCAAGTATATCTTCTTGATTATTGGTTCCCCGATATTTGCTTTTCTGAGTGAGAAAACAGAAGCGATCCTATTGGGAAAAGAATATCCTTTTAAAATTGCTGACTTAGCTAAAGATATTTTTAGGGGTAGTTGGGTAGCTTCACGCAATGCATTGTGGCAATCTGTTTATATGCTTTGTATCCTTATTGTAAGTATTATTCCTGCGATTGGATGGTTGACTCCTGTGATGGCAGTGTTGGTGGAGTGTTATTATTTTGGCTTCTCCATGCTCGATTATAGTATGGAACGAAATCATAAAACAAAAAGTGAGAGCCTCGCCTTCATTGGACAGCATAAAGGATTAGCTATTGGTAATGGTATTATTTTTTACATTCTAAACCTCACTGTTGTCGGCTGTTTAATTGCTCCTGCCTATGCTGTGGTAGCGGCAACGCTTAGTATTGTTGCTGTAAAAGAAGAGGGACAAAAAGCAAATTGATAATTGACAATTAATGATTTATAATTAGCAATAGATATAAACACTTTCAAACTGTATTTCATCATTTATCCCTGCCGTCTTTTGAATATGAATTATTAATTGTCAATTAACTATGTCTATCTATCTTATACCTATTTTCTTGCATGAAGATGCCATTGAAACAATTCCTCCTTATGTGTTGGATGCGGTGAAGCAATGCAATGTTTTTTTTGTAGAGAATGAAAAAACTGCGCGGCGTTATCTAAAGCGTCTATGGAAAGAGATGGTAATTGATGATTACAAGTGGTATGCTATTCACAAGGCTGAGGAACAGGTATTACAGGCTTTTACAAAGCATATAAAGGATGGAGATACCATAGGAATTATCAGTGAAGCCGGTTGTCCTTGCATTGCCGATCCCGGTCAGATACTCGTTAATAAAGCACAACAGTTAGAAGTTGCAATTAAACCGTTGGTGGGTCCTAGTTCTATCTTATTGGCATTGATGGCTAGCGGTATGAATGGTCAACAGTTTCAGTTTAACGGATACCTGCCGATAGATAATTTGGAGCGCAAGAAAGCTATAAAGGAGTTAGAAAACTATTCTGCAAGGAATAACTGTACGCAGATATTTATAGAGACTCCTTTTCGTAACAATCAATTGATAAAAGAGATGCTTCAAACCTGTAAAGAAACAACTAAGCTTTGTATAGCGGTAGATATAACAGCCCCATCAGAGTTGATTCAAACAAAAACTATTAAGCAGTGGAATTCACAACCGATAGACTTTCATAAGCGACTAGCGATCTTCTTGCTTAGTGCTGTGTAAAAGAAAAAGGCTTAAACTTCATTATGAAATTTAAGCCTTTTTTTATTGCTAAAGAATCTTTCTTAGTTAGAGGTCAAACTAGAGATTAAGTACTCTTGATTTAATCTTGCGATGTTTGATAGAGAAATCTCTTTCGGACAGGTAGCTTCACAAGCACCCGTGTTAGTACAAGCACCAAATCCTTCTTTATCCATCTGAGCAACCATATTTACTACACGGCTCTGACGCTCAGGATCTCCTTGTGGCAACAAAGCCAAGTGAGAAACCTTAGCACTCAAGAATAACATGGCGCTACTGTTTTTACAAGCAGCCACACAAGCACCACAACCAATACACATTGCTGCTGCAAAAGAAGCATCGGCATCGTTCTTATTGATAGGGAGGGAGTTGCCATCTACCGCATTACCTGTGTTTACACTTACATATCCACCCGCTTGGATGATACGGTCAAACGCAGTTCTGTCCACAACCAAATCTTTCAACACAGGGAAAGCTTGTGCTCTCCAAGGTTCTACCGTAATGGTATCGCCATCATTGAAGGCTCTCATGTGCAACTGACAAGTTGTGTTTGCTTGCCAAGGTCCGTGTGGCTTTCCATCAATATACATAGAACACATACCACAGATACCTTCACGACAATCGTGGTCGAAAGCGATTGGTTCCTTGTCTTCTTGAATCAATTGTTCGTTCAATACATCAAACATTTCTAAGAAAGACATTTCTTGAGAAATATCCTTTACTTGGTAAGTTACAAACTCACCAGCAGTAGTAGTGTTTTGCTGACGCCAAACTTTCAGTGTAAGATTTATGCTCTTGTGTTCCATATACTCAATTTATCAATCCCAATGGAAAGATGTATTTAAAAAGTTTTATAATCTATTTGTAATTCCTTTGACTTGGTTTAATTACATCATAAACCAATGGTTCTTTAACCAATGTCCAGTCGCTTTCTCCTGCATATTTCCAAGCGGCAACATACATGAAGTTTGCATCATCACGCAATGCTTCTCCTTCTGGTGTCTGGTATTCTTCCCTGAAGTGACCACCGCAACTTTCATTTCTGTTCAGTGCATCTTTACACATCAATTCTCCTAGTTCAATGAAGTCAGCCACACGGTTTGCTTTATCTAGTTCAGGATTCATTTCATTGATGCCACCAGGTATTTTTACATCACTCCAGAATTCTTTCTTCAATGCTTGTATCTCAGCAATTGCTTCTGTCAAACCTTCTGCATTACGAGCCATGCCACACTTATCCCACATAATCTTACCCAGACGCTTGTGGAAACTTTCAACGCTTTGCTTACCGTTGATGCTCTTAAGTGTATTGATTCTATCACTCACAGCCTTTTCAGCTTCAACAAATGCTGGATGCTCAGTAGAAACTGGCTTGTTATAAATTTCATCGGCCAAGAAGTTACCGATAGTGTAAGGAATTACAAAGTATCCATCAGCCAAACCTTGCATCAACGCACTTGCACCCAAACGGTTAGCACCGTGGTCGCTGAAGTTTGCTTCACCTAGTGCATATACACCAGCCAAAGAAGTTTGCAGTTCATA
>CANGFK010000382.1 GCA_947452925.1 Chitinophagaceae bacterium
GAGTAATTTGATCTCAAGAGATATTGTGGTTACAAGAGAAGAAGTAACCCATAAACGTCTCGGCGATTTACCAGAAGTGCATCAGCACGATTTTACTTTAACACGCCTGAACAGGGTAGGTATAGAGATGGTTGCAAATGGCAATATGTTTCTACAGCTAGGCGACACTGTGAGGGTAGTAGGAACCGAAGAGGGAGTGGAAAGAATTACTAAAGCATTGGGTAACTCTGCTAAGAAGCTAGACATTCCTTATCTGGCCCCTATTTTCATTGGTATTGCATTGGGCGTTATCATTGGTAGTATTCCTTTTCATATTGCCAATATGCCTGTAGCTGTTAAGATTGGGATTGCAGGTGGCCCCTTGATTGTTGCTTTGTTTCTGAGCAAATATGGTGGCTATATCTACTTAAACAATTACACTACCAACAGTGCCAACCTGATGATGAGAGAATTGGGGATAACAATATTCCTGGCAGGTGTAGGTTTGGGCGCAGGTCAACACCTTGCTTCTGCCTTCACTAATGGAGAAGCTTTAAACTGGATATGGATGGGAATTTGCATTACTGTTATACCATTGGTTGTTGTTGGTCTGATTGCGAATAAGTTTTTTAAAAAGACCTATTTCGAGATATGCGGTTTATTGTCTGGAGCCTCCACAGATCCGCCTGCATTGGCATTCTCACTCAAAATGGCAGGCTGTGATATTCCATCAGCTACCTATGCAACGGTGTATCCACTCACCATGATTTTGCGTATCATCGGGGCACAGCTATTGGTACTGTTCTTTTTATAATTACCTACTAGCATGAACCCTAAATAGACAGTAAAAGAAACAATATGATGATTGTTTAATCATTTCTAGATTTTCTTTTGTTTCTTTACTTTCTTATATATGGTATAGAAACCATCCTTTGAAAGGCCAAATTGATAAACTAAATAAACATGACGGAAATTGAATATAGCCTCGATGTTGAAGAGATGAAGGAAATGGCGGACGTTCTATTGAGAACAGGTACGTTGTTGATGAGCGCAGGGGCTAATACAGGAAGGGTCAGAAATACGGTACATAGAATGGCGGAGGCATTTGGATATTCTATTGATTTGCATATAAGTCAACGATCAATCATGTTGACCATGCTTACAGAAGAGGGTGCTTCCATATTCACCATTGTACGTGTAACACCACCACACACAATCAATTTCAGAACAATATCTGGCATAAGCAAAATGAGCTGGAGTCTGTTTGAAGAAAAATGGTCTATTCATCAATTGAATGAGGAACTCCAAAGACTCGAGCAACTACCACGCTTTCCCAGATGGCTGGTGTTGACATTGGTTGGACTGGCAGGTGCAGGCTTCTGTTCCTTGGCAGATGGTAGTCCCATTGAGATGGCTTTCACTTTTGTTGCTTCTTTCATAGGTCTTTTTGTGCGTCAGGAAGCTTTGAAAGGAGGCTTTAATCCCTATGTATCTGTTTATTTCTCTGCATTTGCGGCATCACTCATAGCGGGAAGTGCCTCTAAACTAGGACTTAGTGATAGTCAGAATCACGCTTATGTAACTTCTGTTCTATTTCTGATACCAGGTGTACCCTTAATCAATTCCTTCTCAGATATTCTGGATGGCAATGTTCAAAATGGTGTAACCAGAGGATTCGTAGGCTTTTTAATCTCATTCTCCATTGCATTGGGCATCCTTACCTCTGCTTTAATCTATCAATTTTAGTTTATGTCTTGGATATTAATCATATTATACAAATCACTTTGGGGAGGCATTGCAGCACTTGGGTTTGCGGCGTTATTTAATGTACCCGTAAGGAGCTTCTTTCACATCTTTATGTTTGGGGGTATTGGTGTTTTCATCAAGTTTACCCTCCTGCATTTCAATTGTAACATTGCACTTGCTTCCCTGGCTGGAGCAGTTGCAATAGGATTCTTAAGTATTCCCGCGGCGCATTATAAGCATACCCCTCCACTGATTTTCTATATACCAGCCGTTATCCCAATGATTCCGGGGATATTGGCTTACAGAATGATTCTTGGCTTGATAACATTAACAGGCAACCCCAAATCGGCTACCTACATTGCTACACTATCAGAGACTATCAATTACGGATTGAAAGTAGTTTTCATATTAATAAGCCTATCTGTTGGCGTGGTAATTCCTATGTTGCTTCTACGCAAAGAATCGGTAAAAGACATCAAAGTGCCTTTTACCAGGAAGTAGTTCTTAGTACCAAATTTCTTCACTAAAAATTTAAATAATGAAACAGTTAAAAGTTCATTACAGCTTGTGTATTGTCACCATGCTAACCATTATTTTCACTTGTGCCTTCAACAATCTACAAGCACAACAAAAAACAAGAGTCGTAAACAACCAAACACAATCCTGGATTAGTGTAAACAGTACCCAAAGATTCACCAGCAAATGGGGCATTGTTGCGGACTTACATTACAGAGCGAACCAACTATTTGTAAATCCTAACTTCTTTTTTGCCCGGGCAGGAGTTAATTATTGGCTAGCAGACAATATCACTTTTACGGTTGGCTATGCCCACATGTGGTTAGCACCTACCACATTGGGATGGCATACCTACTCCAATGAGAACCGTATTTATGAACAAGCACAGATAATTAATAAGATTGGCCGGGTAACTATGCTCAACAGAATACGGAATGAGCAAAGATGGCAGGAAAAAATAGTGGCGGACACCAGTACACATACCAATAAGTTTACAGACAGAATACGCTACCTCGCCAGTTTTACTATACCAGTTGTGAAAAATCCTTATTTCCCGGCATTAGTTGTTTCTGATGAGTTGAGTATGCAAACAGGAAAAGAAGTAGTGTATAATATCTTTGATCAGAACAGACTTTTTTTTGGAATAAAACAACGTTTGAATAAGAACCTGAATTTTGATTTGGGATATATGCTTGTAGATCAAGAGAAAGCCGATGGCTATCACTACGATCAGAATCATACCTTCAGGTGTTTCTTTTATTACACGCCCGATTTCAGAAAGAAGTAGTCTTTTAGTATTGACTAATTATAAATGATTCTGTACCGCAATTACTTTCTGGTAATTGCGGTGCGGCACCATTTATCCAAGAACATATTATCCCTAATCCTTTCCGTTACTGCTCCTGTTTCTATCTATTGTTTATTTTGGACAATGCCCTAGCTTCATTGGCAAAATACTACTATAAACACAAGACTCTACTGCACTTTTACTGCGTTATTGAGGACGGATTTGGGGAGGGATGAACTTTTTTGCTGCCAAGTGATTACGACCTTTTGGGTGGGAAAGGCTTTTTGCTGTCAGTTGATTACGCACATGGCAGCAAAAAGCCTTGCTCACTGCCATACGATTACGCACATGACAGCAAAAAGCCTTGCTTACTGCCATATGATTACGCACATGGCAGCAAAAAGCCTTGCTCACTGCCATACGATTACGCACATGGCAGCAAAAAGCCTTGCTCACTGCCATACGATTACGCACATGGCA
>CANGFK010000383.1 GCA_947452925.1 Chitinophagaceae bacterium
CTTTGCGAAGAAACTTTGCGTTCTTGGCGGTTAAACCTTTCTTTTTCTCTTAACCAAATGACATTGCCCTTCAAGGGGTTGGGGTTTCCTGCCAGCTTTGAGGCAAAAAAGACTGAGGTTAAGCCACTAGTATGAGAGAGCAACGGTTTAATTTGAATGTGTTTTCTCAAGATAATCATCCATTTGCTACCATCTTCGCTAAGCTCTACCCTGTTCTCCTCCTCGGGAGGAGGTAGGAGGTGGGTAAATAAACACCCATCCACATATAAATAATACGAATAGTATTGATTTACAATAATTTAAAAAACCAAATGATAGTACTAAATAACATTATTGCCTATCTAAAACAGTGGATCGATGATGTCAAACAGTGTAATAATGATTGTAAAGTGTGGATCGATGATGTCAAACAGTGTAATAATGTTTGTAAAGTGTAGATCGATGATGTCAAACAGTGTAATAATGATTATAAAGTATAGATCGATGATGTCAAACAGTGTAATAATGATTATAAAGTGTGGATTGATGATGTCAAACAGTGTAATAATGTTTGTAAAGTGTAGATCGATGATGTCAAACAGTGTAATAATGATTGTAAAGTATAGATCGATGATGTCAAACAGTGTAAAAATGATTATAAAGTATGGATCGATGATGTCAAAACATGCAATAATGATTCTAAAATAGGAAGCAATGATTCTAAAACAAAGAGTGATTCGATCCAACCAAACAATAATGATTCTAAAACAGAAAGCGATACGATCAAACCATGCAAAGATGATTCCTATTTAAATTCCCTTCATTCCAACCACCACAACAAAGAAAACCTTACTTTTACCTTATGATAAAGTTACTCAACATATTGTGGAACAGCTTCAAACTTGCTTTCGGCGAACTGAAAGCCAACAAGTTGCGGACTTTCCTCTCTTTGCTTGGCGTAACCTTTGGCATATTCTGCATCATCGGTGTATTGGCAACTGTGGACAGCCTGAAAAGAAAGGTGCAAGGAGACATCAAACAAGTCGGTAGCAACAGCATCTATCTAGACAAATGGGAATATGGCGGTGGAGAAAACTACCCTTGGTGGAAATACATCAGCCGTCCCGTTCCGAAGATAGAAGAGATGAAATTTATTAAAGAGAAATCGCAACTAACGGGTAACATCGCCTTTTTGTGCAGACAATCGGGTAATGTAAGCCACCTCGATAATATCCTATCCAACATCAACATCTTTGGTACCACGGAAGATTTCAGTAAGATACAATCCCTCGAAACCCAAACAGGGCGCTACCTCTCCGACGGCGAATTCAGTCGCGGCACACCTTCTGCAGTCATTGGCAATGAAGTAGCCCTCCAGCTATATGGTGGTGCACAATATGCAGTGGGTAAAGAGATTACTTTCAATGGCCACAAGCTAGAGATTACAGGTGTGATTAAGAAGCAAGGACAGTCCTTTGCCAATATCTTCGACTTCGACAATGCCATCGTTACGCCCTACAACTATTTTGCTAGTCTCTTTCAGCCCAACAAAACAAATCCTTCCATCTTAATACAAGGCAAGGAAGGCGTTGCCACCAAGGCACTGCAGGATGAACTGAAGGGTGTGGTGCGGCAGATAAGAAGACTGAGTCCTGTGCAGGATGACAACTTCAGCCTCAATGACATCAGTTCATTCTCGGATAACTTGGAGGGATTATTCAGTAAAATAAACCTTGGCGGATGGGCAATTGCAGGTCTGAGCCTGATTGTAGGGGCTTTTGGCGTTGCCAACATTATGTTTGTGACCGTAAGAGAACGGACTAGTCAGATTGGACTGAAAAAGGCAATAGGTGCCAAGAGTAGTACTATACTAACCGAGTTTCTGATAGAGAGTGCCTTCCTGTGTATCATAGGTGGACTGTTCGGACTCTTCTTTGTGTGGATATTGGCAACCGTACTGAGTGGGGTACTCCCCTTCCCTATCTTCATAGCACCAAGTATTGTATTTCTTGCACTCAGCATCTGTGTGGCATTGGGCATTCTATCGGGTATTATCCCTGCTTCTATTGCGGCCAAAATGGATCCTGTGGTTGCCATTAGAACCAAATAGGATTATGTACTTTCTATTGATTTATTTCTTGCATTTCATGATGAACCTTCATTTACGACATAGGCATAGTAGGCTTATCGTATTGTAGATTGGATTACACAATAACACATAGTAAAAAGCAGTGTTAGTTAATAGGGCAGGCTATGTGACCTCAAAGTGAAACGTCTCTTCTCTTCTATCCCCATTGCTATGCATCTATTGCGGCTATGTGTTTAGAGAAACAGTCTTCTTCTTTGGATTAATGAACAGGGGGCGTTCATGACTACTCTTAATCCTGAGCAAGATAAACTTCTGTAATAGCCCCCTTTACTATCGGAAAGAGAAAGTAATTAACGTTGTTGATTACTTTATGAAGGTGGTAATGATTCTACCGATAAATTTGCTATCCCAAAAGAATAATAATGAGTAATAAAGAAGTTGAAAAAGTACATCTGTTGATAATAGGAAGTGGTCCTGCAGGCTATACAGCTGCCATCTATGCAGCAAGAGCCAATATGAAACCTGTTTTATACCAGGGTATACAACCGGGAGGACAGTTGACCATTACTACAGAAGTAGAAAACTATCCGGGCTATCCCGATGGGATACAAGGTCCTGAGATGATGATTAACTTTGAGAAACAAGCTGTGAGAATGGGAGCCGACATCCGTTATGGAATGGCGACTAAAGTAGATTTCAGCACACAGCCTTACAGAGTGGAGATAGACGAGGAGAACTGGATTGAAGCGGATGCAGTAATTATCTCTACCGGAGCATCTGCCAAATGGTTGGGAATAGAAAGTGAACAACGCCTGAATGGCTTTGGCGTGAGTGCTTGCGCAGTATGCGATGGTTTCTTCTTCAGAGGTAAAGAAGTAGCAATTGTAGGCGCCGGTGATACTGCTGCCGAAGAAGCTTTATACCTGTCTAAGCTTTGTACACACGTGCACATGATCGTTCGTAGAGATGCGATGCGTGCTAGTAAAGTAATGCAGGACAGGGTGCTGAACACACCGAACATCACAGTCTATTGGAACAGTGAAACCGAAGAGATATTGGGCGAACACAAAGTAGAAGGAGTACGTATTAAGAATACAAAAGAAAACACCACTCAAGACGTGGCCATAGGAGGATTCTTTGTTGCAATTGGTCACAAACCCAATAGCGACATCTTCAAGGGATTCATAGACATGGATGAAACGGGTTATATTCAAACCATTCCAGGAACTTCTAAAACTAATTTGGAGGGGGTATTTGCAGCGGGAGATGTGCAAGACAAGAACTATCGTCAAGCGGTTACTGCGGCGGGTAGTGGTTGTATGGCAGCCTTAGATGCAGAGAGATATCTAAGTACGAAAGCGTAGGGCTAATAAATACTTTAGTTTTTAATAGC
>CANGFK010000384.1 GCA_947452925.1 Chitinophagaceae bacterium
ATGTTGTTCTTCTTCAATCGTTTGCCATCGGCACTTACTTGGTACTACACTGTTTCTAACACCATTACTTTGTTGTTACAGTTTGTGATTCAGACCTACATTATTGACCATGATAAGATTCTGGAGAAGATGAAAGACACGCGTTCTAAGCCAAAGACAAAAAGCAAATGGCAAGAACGTTATGCTCAAGTGATGGAAACACAGAAGAAAGTGGAGAGCATGAAAAATAAGACTGGTAAATAAATCCCCTACCCTAAAGGGAGAAATAAAATAAAGATGCCCTACAAATGTGGGGCATCTTTATTTGAAAGGGTTATCTATTTTCAATACTTTTATTACTTTCAAGCATTAATTCATTTTATGAAGAAAGCATTTATTTTATTCTTATCAATACTATTCACTCACAAGCTTATTGCGCAGCAACGGATTATTGCTGAGTGCACCATCAGTTACAATATTTCGGCTACGGATAGTGCAAATGTAAAAATGAAGGACGCCTTAAAAGCAAGTAGCAAAACGGTTTATATAAAAGGGAATGAGAGCAGGGTAAACTTGGTTAGTCCTGCTTTTAATCAGAGTGTGATTTATGATAAAACTTCTGGTGAGGCAACTATTTTGAGAGAGTTTGGCAGTAACAAGTTTATTACAAAACTATATAATGACAAGTGGCTAGCAGAGAACAAGCAGTTTGAAAATAGCAGGGTTGAAACAACAACAGATGAACACAAAACGATATTGGGCTATGACTGCACAAAGGCTTTTATCCATCTGAAAGACAGCAGTGTATACACCATTTATTATGCTACTACGATAATACCTTCTGTCAAGGAATTTGAGTATCTGTTTAAAGAGGTTAATGGGTTGGTTTTATGTTATGAAGGATTGGGGAGTAAGGGTGAAAAGGTAGTATATACTGCAAAAAAAGTGAATCTGAGTCCGGTGCCTATAAGTGCTTTTTCAATTCCGAGTTCAGGCTATCGCGGTTTGTAAAATAACTGAGCAGGCGTGTTGTAAACATGATTAAACTGAAAGTAATTAAACTAAAACTTGGTCATATATTTTATTCTATTAACTTAGCGGCGTTAAATGAAAAGACAGCAAAACATAGTATTATTCCCAATGGCAGTATCCACTACTGCTACAACGCTTTTTACAACAACCCTTTAAGGGTTGCAAATTGTCATATCATCCCATGGGCTTAACGCTGTCATATCTTTCAAAAGAATTACATAAGCCTACTCTCAAATACATATACCATTCACTTAACGAACTAAACATATTTTAATGAAAGTTTTAAAATTCGGAGGCTCATCGGTAGCCAATGCGGAGAACATACAAAAAGTAGTATCAATAGTAAAACAACCTCAATACAGCCAAGCTATCGTGGTAGTTTCTGCCTTAGGCGGCGTAACAGATTCCCTTATTTCATTGGCTACTAAAGCATCTAATGGAGATGAATCATATAAAGAAACATTGGTTGAACTAGAGAATCGGCATATAGAAACTGTACAAGCTTTGTTACCCATCAATAACCAGAGTGCTTGCATCAGTGCGGTAAAACAACACTTCAATGAATTGGAAGATGTTTGCGAAGGCGTCTTTCGTTTGGGTGAATTATCCGATCGTACCAAGGATAAGGTGGTGAGCTATGGCGAGTTACTTTCCTCTAAAATAATTTCTTTCTACATACAAACTTCGGGTACACCTATCGAATGGGTTGATAGCCGCAAAGCCATCAGCACCAATAGCAACTACGGGTTTGCTGCTGTAGATTTTGCAAAAACTACCGAACATGTAGAAGCCATTATTGGCAAATCTGCTCATAAATTATTTATAGCTCCAGGCTTTATAGCAAGTGATAGCAAAGGTTACACAACTACTTTAGGAAGAGGTGGTAGCGATTATACTGCATCTATTTATGCTGCTGCCATCAATGCAGAGTCTGTAGAGATATGGACTGATGTAACAGGTATGATGACTGCCGACCCTCGATGGGTGCCTAATGCACGTACCATTTCCTTTACTTCTTACAGAGAAGCAATGGAATTGTCGCATTTTGGCGCTAAGGTGATCTATCCACCAACCATTCAGCCGGCGATGGATAAGAACATTCCCATCTGGATTAAAAATACCTTCAAGCCCGAGGAAGCAGGCACCTTGATAGAACACGTTTCTCATGCACAAGCCTCAGATGAAGGAAGTGTGATTACAGGTATTTCCAGCATCAATCATATTGCTTTATTAAGTTTGGAGGGAAGTGGAATGGTGGGTATTCCTGGTTTCTCTAAGCGTTTATTTGAGGCTTTAGCTGCCGTACAAGTAAATGTGATTCTGATTACCCAAAGCTCTTCCGAACATTCTATTTGTGTGGCAGTGAATACTGCTGATGCTGAAAAGGCAAAAGCCGCTGTGGATGCTGCCTTCGAAATAGAGTTGGCAAATAAGAAAGTTGATCCATTGAAGGTAGAAACTGATTTGTCTATCATTGCCTTGGTAGGCGATAAAATGAGAAGCCATCCGGGCATTGCTGGTAAAATGTTTAGTGCCTTGGGTCGAAACGGCGTTAATATCCGTGCCATTGCACAAGGTTCTTCTGAAAGAAATATATCTGCGGTAGTAACTTTTGCCGATGTAAAGAAAGCAGTAAACGTATTGCATGAAGCCTTCTTCGAAACCACTTACAAGCAACTAAACCTCTTTATTTGTGGCGCAGGAAATGTGGGTAGTAAGTTGATTGAACAGATAAGAAAGCAAAAGGATTACCTAAAAGT
This sequence comes from Chitinophagaceae bacterium, assembly GCA_947452925.1. GTDB lineage: Bacteria > Bacteroidota > Bacteroidia > Chitinophagales > Chitinophagaceae > Parasediminibacterium. Next base: position 2,772 of record CANGFK010000384.1, read on the forward strand.
TCACCATAACTTACAAGCAAGGATTACGGGTATTGCCACTAGCAAGAAGATGTTGTTTGCGGACAATGGCAACGAAATAGACCTTGACAATTGGAAGGATGCCTTGCAAACTAGTGAAGCTATGAACTTGGGTACCTACCTGCATACCATTATCAGTAAGAACTTGCGCAACAGTGTTTTTGTGGATGTAACTGCAAATGGTGACATTGCAAGTATTTATGACAAGATATTGTCTAAGAGTATTGCGATTGTTGCTTGTAATAAGATTGCGGCTTCTTCGCCATACTCCAATTACAAACATCTTAAAGCCCTCTCTAAGTCTTTTAATGCACCTTATCTGTTCGAAACAAACGTGGGTGCTGCCCTTCCGGTGATTGGAACTTTGAATGATTTGATAAAGAGTGGAGATTGGATTAATAAAATTCAGGCTGTTTTATCTGGCACCTTGAACTTTGTATTTAATAATTATAATGGCACAACTTCATTTGCGGAAGTAGTGCGCGAAGCACAAAGACAAGGTTTTACCGAGCCAGATCCTCGTTTAGATTTGGGTGGAACAGACGTGATGAGGAAGATTATGATCTTGGCTAGAGAAATTGGTGAAGAGATGGAAATGGAAGATATTAAGAACACGCCTTTCCTACCAGCTTCTTGTTTTGAAGGTAGTGTAGAAGACTTTTATCAGGAAAT
>CANGFK010000385.1 GCA_947452925.1 Chitinophagaceae bacterium
CACCCAATTTGAATCGTCAGTAGTTGGATCCTGGTATGCTTCTTTAACAATTTGCGCAATACCCACCATTTCCAATCCCTCATTACTATGATACCAGAGTAACAAGTCGCCTTCTTTCATTGCTTTCAGGTTATTACGTGCCTGATAGTTACGAACACCATCCCAATAAGTACGTCCTTCTTTTTCAAATTGCTGCCAGCTATATTTAAATGGCTCAGATTTAATTAACCAATACGACATAATAAATAGTTATGAATTGTAGGTAATAAGTTTTGGACAATCATTTGTAAATTATTAATCATTAGCCAATACATCTGCTAAGTGTAGCACTTTCAAGTTGCTCCCGCTATTTTTCAAACGTCCCTCTAAATGCATCAGGCAACTCATATCAGTACTGATTATATATTCTGCCTGTGTATCAGCTGCATGGGCAATCTTTTGATCTGCCATAGCCACACTAATTGGCTCAAACTTTACGGCAAATGAACCACCAAACCCACAGCAGGTCTCCACATCATTCATCTCCAACAATTCCAATCCCTTTACATTACTTAATAATTTACGGGGCTCTTGTTTCAGCCGACATTCACGCAATGCAGCACAGCTGTCATGATAAGTAGCTTTACCATTAAAAGATGCATTAACGTCTTCTACCTTCAAAACATTTACCAGAAAATCACTGAATTCGAAGACCTTCTTTCCTATCGCATTGGCTTCCTTGCTGTTTGAGGCTTTATCGAATACTTTAGGATAATAATTCCTTATAAAACCTACGCAGCTTGCACTAGGAGCCACTACGTACTCGGCTGTATTGAAGTCGGAGATAAACTTATTGCATACATCTTTGCTTTCCTGCCAATAGCCCGCATTGAAGGCAGGCTGGCCACAACAGGTCTGATTGGGATTGTATATAACATTACATCCAACCCGTTCCAGCACTTTCACCATATTAAAAGCTACCTGTGGATATAGTTGATCTACAAAGCAAGGAATAAAAATGTGTACATTCATTATAAAACCAGTTAAAGTACAATTTACTTAAATGACTTCTGCAAGGCAATCATCTTCAATGCCGCAACAGCAGCTTCTTCTCCTTTATGCCCATGAACGCCTCCTACCCTTTCGATGGCTTGCTGCTCATTGTCTACTGTTAAAATACCAAATATAACAGGCGCACTCAACTGAAGATTCAATGCAACAATGCCATCTGTCACAGCTCTGCACACATAATCAAAGTGAGGTGTATCACCTCTTATTACCGTACCGAAAGCAATAAATGCATCTGCTTTTTTAGTCGAATGGACTTGATAACTTTTGATAGCAAACGGAATTTCAAATGCACCAGGCACCACAATTGTTTTGAACCTGATTCCTTGTGCATTCAAGATGCTTATAGCCCCTTCTTCAAGCTTACCAACAATATTGGCATTCCATTCAGTTTTCACTATAACTACAAAGGCATCCTCAATTTCTGGGATGCCTTCGAGTAATGTTATATTTCCAGTAGAAGCCATATTATAATTCAGGTTTTTCTACACTCAATCGATTGATGTACTTATCAACTTGAGAACCTTTTTCTGATTTAGGATATTTCTCCTTGATTTCTTTGTATAACCCAACAGCTTTATCGGTGTTACCCAATGTTTCACTCAACAATGCAGCACGAAAGATAAATTCAGCTGAGGTATTTTCATCTTTTTCAAAAGTTTTTCCAGCTTTCAGATAAGCTTCAATAGCATCTTCTTTTTTACCAGACTCCGCATAGGCATCACCCAATGCACCATAAGCAACCATTTGAACTTGCTTTGCATCGGTACTGAAATCTTTCAAGTATTCTATTGCTTTGTCAAAACTTCCAAGCTTCAAATAACTGATACCCGCATAATACTTTGCTAGATTGGCAACTTTTGTTCCACTATAATTACTGATTACGTAGAGAACACCTTTTGAATTTTCATCACCGTCTAATACTTTCTTAGAGCTATCCAAAGCAAAGTAATGTTGTGCTTTGTAAATGATTTCTGATGCTTTAGCTTCTTTGGGCTTAGTAACAAATTGATTGTACGCATAAAAACCTCCTACAACTACAACCACTACTCCTACACCAATCAAAATCTGTCTTCCGAAATTTGAAAAGAACTTTTGTGTTTTTAATACAACATCATCAGTTTCTACTATTGGCAATTCAACCTGTTTATCACTCATTTTTATCTAGTTAATTAAGAATTTATTTTATCGGTGTAATACTAATCTACTATGAAAGGATAGTTTTGATCGATGTAGATATCCTTGTACACTTCACTATCATCTGGAAGTGGACTTTCTTCTGCAAACTTCACGCTCTCTTCAACAATTGCGTTTATTTTGTTATCAATCACTTCAATCTCTGCTTCCGTAGCAAACTTGTTATCCAATATAGTCTTCAACACACGTTGAATTGGGTCTTGTTCTTTGTAATCATCCACCTCTTCTTTGCTACGATACTTCTGTGGATCACTGATTGAATGTCCTTTGTAACGGTATGTTTTCATTTCCAACAAGGTAGGTCCATCTCCTTCTCTTGCACGTTTAACCGCACGAGCAACACTTTCGTGTACATTTTCAGGAATCATACCATCTACTTTGTCAGCAGGCATTTCGTAGGCATCAGCCAATTTGTAGATATCAACCACATTACTAGTTCTTTCTACTGAAGTTCCCATTGCATAATGGTTATTCTCACAGATGAAGATAACTGGCAATTTCCAGGTCATTGCCATATTGAAGGTCTCATGCAAAATCCCTTGTCTGGAAGCACCATCACCAAAGAAGCAGAGAACAACATTATCTGTACCTCTGTATTTCTCAGCAAAAGCCAATCCGGCTCCAGTACCTATTTGTGCCCCAACAATACCGTGTCCACCAAAAAACTTGTGTTCAAAGCTAAAGAAGTGCATACTTCCACCCTTCCCTTTTGATGCACCCGTTGCTTTACCATACAATTCAGCCATAGCAGCATTTGGCGTAATACCTTTTGCAAGACCCAATCCGTGGTCACGATAGGCAGTAATAAATGGATCATCGGGAGTTGTAGCTGTCATACAACCAGCAGCAATTGCTTCCTGACCAATGTATGCATGGAAAAATCCACGAATCTTACCAGCCATCTTGTACATCTCCTCGGCCTTCAATTCAAACTGACGTATGAGCTGCATTAGCTCATACCAATACAAGTATGTTTCTTTTGAAAATTTATTTTGCACTATTCTAAATTTTGAGCGGCAAATATAGGAGTTAAGGGTTAAAAAAATATCCCTGTGTAAATTTAATATGACCTGATTGAAAGCTATTTTCAGATAGGCTTACACAAATCTGGATTACTTTGCAGAACGTATTCCTGTTTTAATTTGAGACAACACAATAATCAACTCCAACAAAGCCCAGAGTACAGCAAATGAATATAGTGAGATAGTAAC
>CANGFK010000386.1 GCA_947452925.1 Chitinophagaceae bacterium
GTTCTGTGAATAAGCCACAAATGTAGCGAGATAGAGGGGTAGTAATAGTGACGAAAATCAGAATGGGGAAAGGATGTGGATGAAAAAGCAAACGCTTACAAAAATGTAAGCGTTTATTAAACAAGCAAAAAAACACACATCGTTAGAGGCCGGTGGTTTCACAGTCTGTCTACAGGCTGTGTTGAATTTATATGAGTAGTATATTTATAAAAAGTTTTCTATTAAAACATACTATCTGTTAATCCGTATTTGATAATGCAATGTTAAATGAAAAAGTTAACATTAAATTCATATTGACTAATTGTCTTTCTTACATCTACACGTTATTAAAAATTATATATTTATGAATATTAGTCTTTGTTTGTAGAAAATAAATAATATCTCTCTTTTTTTTTAAAATATTTAGAATTGATTTAATTTTTCTGCTAAAAAAATAGTTTTAGATATTCTTTTTGGGTAACCCATTGATGTTAAAAAGTTATTAACATTTTAAAAAAAATTCAAGATTTTACTGAATTAAATATTTAATCAAATGAAAATGGACTAGTTCCTATCCTCAGTTTATCTTTTTAAGGTTCATCTTTCCGCATATCTTCACTAGTCTTTCTGCTTCCATCGTGACTATAACCGGGAGGCCCAAAAAGGTAGTTGAACCTTTGTTTTAGCGTGATATTGGGTTGAAATAAGTCTTTTGTTAGTTGTTGCCACTCGTGGAATATGATACTGATAGCATTGGGGTTATCTATGTTTTTGGTAAGTCCGTAGCGAATAGGTTGATAATCTGTAGCATCTAGTTCAGATTGGAACGTGCCAAAAAGTTTGTCCCATATAATTAGAAACATGCCCATGTTTTTATCCAAATATTTAGGGTTTGACGCATGATGAACCCGATGATGAGATGGTGTAACTAATATATATTCCAACCATCCCATCTTTTTAATTAGCTGTGTATGTACGAAGATGCCCCATATTTGGGTGGCAGCGTAAACCAATAGAATGTCTAACGGGTTGAATCCTAAAAAGGGGAGTGGCAGGAAGTAAATGAACCGATAAAGCGGCTGGAATACCGACGAACGAAACCCAACTGAGAAATTGTATTGTTCACTACTATGATGCGTAACGTGAGTTGCCCAAAAAAATCTTATTTCATGATCAAATCGGTGCAGCCAATAGTATAAAAAATCTTCAGTGACAAATAGGGCAATCCAATAAATAAAGCCTGATTGCCAGTTAATTAGTTTATGCTGGTAACAGTAATAGAAAATACACACGTAGAATACCCTGAATAATAGGTCGATACTGGCATTTAGAAACATAAGATACACGTTGAAAAGCGTATCCTTGAGTGTATACTTGTTGTTTTCTTGCCAATTTGAAAGCAGTAACTCTCCTCCAATAAGTATCATATATATGGGAGTAGAGATGAATATCAACCATTGCTCTCTTAAATCTGTCATAACTTTATATAATTGCGCAATGTAATAACTAAAACAGAGGTGCTAGGATCATTTAAATAATATTTAATACTATTTTCAACTATTTACATCTTTTGTGAAGTTGCTTTAAAGTATTATCCCTAGAAGTTTGTAAAAACTTAGTCAGTTGATTCAATTCAACTGACAACTCCCTTTACTTTGTGCATATTAATGAATAGGTATCTTCACATATTGATTTTGCTCTTGACAATAACTGTCTCATCCAACGGGGTGGCGCAGCAACAGAACATGGCAAATGTTAATAATATCACCAATATTGAAGGTATTGAGCGCGAGTCTGTTTTGTTGCCTTGGGAGGATGTAAATAAACGTATCAAAGAAAATATGTTTGTGAAGGTAGAAACCAATAAGAAACAATGTTTTGTAGGCGAGCCTCTTTTGGTGACATATAAATTATATACTAGGTTACGATCACACTCTAGTGTGGTGGATGCACCTACTTTTTCTGGTTGCAGTGTTATAGAAATGACTACTAATGAATCAAAAGAAGAAGACGTTAAGATAAATGGTAAATTATTCAGAACTTATATTATTCGTAAAGTTCAGATATTTCCTTTGCAAGAGGGAGCTTTGCAGCTTGGTAGTGCATCTTTAAATAATGACATAGCATTTTATAAAAAACAAGCAAATGGTTACCAAAATAGTACACAAAGTGTAAAGTTGACAAATGAACCTACTAATATTCAGGTTCTTCCTTTACCCCCCGATTCTCTTCACAAGTCTTTTACGGGAGTAATTGGAAAGTTTTTTATAGTCGCAAGAGTTATTAAGTCGGTGGACACGGCTAATGATAACAATAGCCTTGAACTGAAGATAACAGGTAATGGTAATTTTATGAATATAGCTTGCCCAACAGTGTTTTGGCCGTCTACTGTTCAAGCTTTTGAACCACAAGCGAGTGAATTACTTGATAAATTATCTTTTCCTGTTTTGGGACAAAAGATCTTTAATATTCCCTTTACTTGTAAAAAAGTAGGAGAGGTGATTATCCCACCAATTACTTTCATTTATTTTGATGCGGATTCAAAAAAGTATGTGTCTACAGAAACTGATTCAATTCACATTACTGTAAAACCAGAGGTCCCTGTTATCGATGAAAGCAGGCTTTCTCCAAAAATTACAAATATTTATTACTTATGGATAATTCCTTTCATTGCAGCAATAGCTGGTTTTATTTTGCTATTTTCTGTTGTTAGGAAAAAGAAAGGAAGCGTATCTGATAGAAAAAAAAATACTGTAATTGAAGAACATAAACTGAATGATATAGATACAAATACAAATGATTTTAAAGCAAAATTTACCAATCTTCTATCTACAGATGACGGATTGTTGTTTTATACCAAAGCAAAGGTGCTTTCTTTTGAGTTGATTCATGCATCAAAAGATAAAGCAGAGATGGCTACTTTGGAAAATATAATTGCTTTGTGTAATGAAGCTTTATACACGCCAATTATCCCTGATAAAAATTTGATAATTAATACTTTAAAGGTGATTATTCATTCCCGTATGTAAGGTCTGAACAATAAACTAATCTGAATATTTATAGCCAACACTTCTCACAGATTGAAAGTGTTTTGGATTACGGTTGTCTTGCTCGAAGTTTTTTCTAAAATTCAGAATGAAATTGTCAATAGTTCTTGTAGTCGGGAAAATGTTATAGCCCCAAACTACTTGTAGTATTTTTTCTCTGGTAACAACTTCTCCTTTGTTTTCAATCAACAGTTTCAGCAACATGGTTTCCTTTTTGCTCAACTCTACTGTTTTTCCTTCAAAAGTAAGGGCGCTTTGCGCTTTAAAATCAACAATGTTCCCTCCAAAAGAGTAGGTATCACCGATGTTCTCTCGCACTTGTATCTTTTGATTTTTGGTTATTAGTTTTTCTACCCGCAACAATAGTTCCTCCAAATTAAAAGGTTTTGTCAAGTAATCATCTGCACCTTTCTTCAGGCCAAGAA
>CANGFK010000387.1 GCA_947452925.1 Chitinophagaceae bacterium
AGCTAAGGCCAAGTGGTTAGTGGTTAGTTAGTAAAATTAATTTTAACAAGAAGGATAAATCATTTATAAATAAATCCTTTTACTTTTGAGAAGAATTAATTTTGATTCAATAAACAATAAGTCATTATGAAAAAAGTATTTGTATTAGCTGTAGCAGCATTAGTAATGGGAAGTGTTGCAATAGCACAAACTGGCGAAAAAGAATGTTGCAAGAAGAAAGAAGGTGGTAAAAAATGTTGCAAGAAAGAGGCTAAAGCAGATGCTAAGGCTGCAAAAGCAACAACTGCTACTCCTGCACCAGCTCCTGCTACTAAAAAGTAATTAGATTCACAAGTAAAAGAGCGGCAATAGAAATAATTCTATTGCCGCTCTTTTTTTAACCATCTTTCACAAACTAAAATATCTCTTCCAAGCTCTTTAAATCTCTCACCATATAGGTGGGTGTTATGTAAGCTTCCTCATCTATATGATTTACAAAAACCGTATCCATTCCTGCATTGATGCCTCCCTGAATATCCGCATCCAGATTATCTCCTATCATAATACTTTCTTCGGCCTCTGCATTGGCTTTCATGAAAGCATAATCAAATATCTCTTTATTAGGCTTTGTGTTATTACTTGCCTCGGAGGTAATAACGTTTTGAAAATACCCTTTCAATCCACTTCTTTCTAATTTGGAGTATTGTACTTTTTCAAAGCCGTTAGTAATCAGGTGTAGCTGGTATCCTTTTTCTTTCAGGTAATCTAAAATCTCAAAAGTGTATGGGAACAAGGCTGTTTTGGTGGGCAGATGCTCCAAGAACTCTACGGATAGTTGTTTTGAAAGCCCTTCATTGGCTATTTTAAAATCTAGTAGGGTTAGCCACATCCTTTTCCATTTCAGTTCTTCCTGTCTGATATACCCCATGGTATATCTTTCCCAAAGTCTTTTATTGTGTAGGGTGTAGCGTTCAAAGAATTTTTCAAAGTCTGAAACCCCAATTGAAGACAGGTCAAGCTTGATATATAAATCCTGCAAGGTTTCTTTTGAATTAGTTTCAAAATCCCAAAGCGTATGATCCAAATCAAAAAAAAGATGCTTGTAGCGTGTACTCATAAATAAATTAGTTGATAAAAAAGAGAAAGTCAGACCTATAAATCTCCTAGTTGAGGACGCAAAATAATATCTTCTACCACTGCTTGTGAAGACAATTGACTCGCTGCAAAAACCATCTTCGATACATCGTCAGCTTCCATTATTCTTTTTGGGTCTACTCCACTGCCGCTCCAACTGTCAGTATAGGCAGCTCCGGGCAATACAGCTGTTACTTTTATCCCATTGGGTTTCAATTCTTCTCTAAGGTTTTTGCTGAAGCCTAGTAAAGCAAACTTGCTAATGCTGTAACTACCTCCATTACTGTAAGCTTGTAAGGAAGCGATAGAACAGATATTGAATATATGACCGCTTTTGTTTGCAATCATCGAAGGAAGCAAAGCCCTTGTGAGATGGTAGGCGCTATACAAATTGGTGTTTATCATAGCTTCCAGAGTACCTTCCTCTTCATTACCGATAGATCCGGGCAGAAACATCCCGGCATTGTTTATCAAAATATCTGGTGTTCCAAATTGCAATGCCCATCCCGCAAAACCAACCACTTCCTCTTTGATGCTCATATCTACAGGCTTTGCCTTTACAATGGCATCTGGGTATTTAGTTTGTACTTCTTCTACAAAATCATATAAAGCCTTCGCACCTCTGGCACACACTATCAATGTGAAACCTGCAGCAGCATATTGCAACGCCATTGCTCTTCCCAACCCCTTCGATGCCCCAGTGATAATTACAATCATTCTTTAGTGATTAACGTTTAGTGATTAACGTTTAGTGATTAATACTTGTATAATTAAACTTTAATCACTAAACGTTAATCACTATCTTAAAAGTCTATTCCGATCCAGTTTCTTTTATTTTTCTCGTACTTCTCGAAGTTAAATTTGTATAATTTACCCGGCCGATGGGGTACATCATTTTCTATTTCATTAACATCAATCAATAAGCCCATTGAAGCAAACTTCTTTCTAAAGTTTCTTCTGTCCAATTGCTGATTCAATATTGCTTCATAGAGGTTTTGCAATTCGCGCATTGAGAATTTCTCTGGCAACAGGTTGAAACCTAGCGGATGTTCCTGAATACGCTTTTGCAACCATTGATTACAATAAGTAAGTATCTCGAAGTGGTCAAATGCCATTTGAGTAAGAGACTGTACATCGTGCCAGTGCAGTTCATGATCTAGAATCTTCAGCTGATGGTGTTGTATATTAATTAAAGAGCAGTAGGCTACGGTAATTACACGCCCTCCAGGATGCCTCGCAGGATGACTAAAAGATCGTACTTGCTCCAGATAAATATCACTCATCCCCGTCCTTTCTTTCAAGATACGATTTGCCGCGTCATCCAATTCTTCATTATCTAAAACATTATCCCCCAATAAACTCCACAAACCATCAAAGACTTGCAAATCGCTTCTTATCAGGAGTACTTTCAGTACATTCTCTTCAAAGCCAAACAGTACACAATCCACAGTAAGGGGCACTTTAGGGTATGTCTCAACTAGTCTTGTAGGGTCTTTCACAAGTTCTCCACTTGCACTTCTACCTATTCTTTGGGAAATATTTCTCATCTTAAACAAGCATTTACGTTATAAGGGCAATCGAAAAAGGCTACTAAGGTAAGTATTCTTTTAATATGTGTAAAAAATACACATCAATGCCATCATTACGTATCCTGCTCTTATCTTTATGTTTTTAAAAGTTAAATATGGACAATAATACGGAATTACAGTCTTTTCAGCAAATTACAAGTAACTTTCTACAACAATTAACAACAAAAAAGGAAATAAAATCATCAGAAATAGACTTATTACGTCAAATCCTGCGCTTCCACGAGCATAGATATTATGTTTTAGACAATCCACTCATCAGCGACTACGAGTATGACCTACTCTATCAATCACTAAAAGAAATAGAAGCGGCAAATCCAGAATTAGTCACGCCCGACTCCCCTACTCAACGTGTTGGAAGTAGCCTGAATAAGAGTTTTGAAACGGTCCCACACCTTGTGCCGATGTTGAGTCTAGAAAACAGCTACAACGCAGATGACCTGCTGGATTGGGAAAGAAAGGCCAAAGAACAGAGCCAACTTGACACTATTGAATACTGCATAGAACCGAAGTTTGATGGTGCAAGTATTTCACTTATTTATGAAACTGACCTCCTTGTTCGTGGAACCACCCGTGGCGATGGTGTGGAAGGAGAAGAAATTACCAATAATATCAAGCAGATACGTTCCATCCCTTTGTCGGCACCGTTCAGCAAGTATGGCATCCAACAAATTGAGATACGTGGCGAGATTGTAATGACCAAAGCGGCGTTTACCAAGTACAACGAAAGCTTGATTGCACAAG
>CANGFK010000388.1 GCA_947452925.1 Chitinophagaceae bacterium
CAACTTATTTTGCAAAAAAGGCAATAGCCTTAGCAGATGATATTTGGGATAAAGAAGGTTGGGATGCGAGCAAAGTAGATCAGTTGTTAACTACAAAAATGAGAACCGCCTATAACAAACGCACATTGTGAGAATCGTATTAGACACCAATATTTTAATTGTAAGTGTTTCTTCAAAATCCCCACATCATTGGATATTCCAAGCTATTTTAAGTGGGGATTTTCTACTTTGTGTAACGTACGACATCCTGATGGAATATCAGGAAAAGATTGAAGAACACATGGGTACAGTCTTCGCTAAATTGATAATGGCTGTTCTCCTAAACTCACCATTTGTTGTTGAAGCTAAGCGTTATTTTGCTTTTAATCTTATCCCCAACGATGCTGATGACAATAAATTTTGTGATTGTGCTATTGCTAGTAACGCCTACTGTATTGTAACAGAAGACAAAGACTTTAATGTATTAAAGACAATCACTTTTCCTCAACTGAATGTATTGAACCTCGCCGAATTAAAAGCTCTTGTAGGTTAAACCAATAAATAATATTCTTGATAGCACAACTACAAATAACAGCCGCTCTTCGTAATGGGATATCTTATCTAAAAGAAGCCTACTTTACACCTCCATTAAAAGTGGCGAATATCACAGAGGATAAGTCTGCCAACAACCTTCAGATTGCAATCATGAGTGCGTCGCCGGGAATATTGGACGGCGATGATTATCAGCTGAAAGTAGTATTGGAAGAGGGCTGTAAGATGCAGTTACACACACAGTCCTATCAGCGTTTGTTTAATATGAAGGCGGGTGCAAAGCAGTTAATGGAAGTTCATCTGCACAACAATGCCTCCTTCGTTTACCTGCCTCATCCTTCCGTTCCCCACGAGAATGCAAGTTTTAAGGCGGTGAATAAAGTCTATCTTGGCAATCATTGTAGTTTGGTTTGGGGAGAGGTTTTAACTTGTGGTAGAAAACTGAATGGCGAGGTATTTCTGTTTACGAAGTATCATAACGACACAGAGATATTTATCAATCAGAAACTGGTTATAAAAGAGAACCTGTTGATGCAGCCATCCTTAATCAATCCCAATCTGATGGGACAAATGGAAGGATTCACGCATCAGGCTAGTTTTATATATTTAAAGGAGACACTGAATGCAGAGGAAATTTGCGATGCCATTACTGACTTCCTTGCTACTAAAGAAGTCATCAACTTTGGCGTATCAACTACTCCTGCAAATGGGGTTGTTGTCAGACTTTTAGGCTACAAGGCCGAACAATTGCATGAATGCTTGAAGGATATTCATTCATTAGTACAAACATTTAATTAGCACCATGCACACCGAATTGCAGATACTCATCTTCGCGGCAATCACTGTTGCCTGCTTGCATACTGCAATGGGCCCCGACCATTATTTGCCTTTTATTGCCCTTTCCAAATCGAGGGGATGGAAGTTTAGTAAGACTTTACTATGGACAATAGCCTGTGGATGTGGCCACGTATGGAGTTCTGTTTTATTAGGCTTGGGCGGTGCTGCATTGGGATGGAGTCTTGCAAAAGTTAAGTTTCTGGAGAACGTGAGAGGTGGCATTGCTGGCTGGGCCTTGTTGACTTTCGGATTGTTTTATGGTTTGTGGGGGTTGTGGCGTGCCTATCAAAACAAACCACACAAGCACTTTGACACGTATGAAGATGGCGACATCTATGTGTATGAACACAAACATGGCGCTGCGGTGCAAGCCAGCGAAAGGCATAAAGTAACACCTTGGGTCATGTTTATCATCTTTGTCTTGGGGCCTTGCGAACCAATGATTCCTTTGTTATTTTATCCGGCGGCAAAGAGTTCCTGGCACAGTATGTTGTTGTTAATTGTGGTTTACACCGTGTTTACATTGGCTACCATGGTCACTATGGTTGTACTTGGCTATTTTGGGTTAGCCTTCGTAAAAGCCGAAAAGTGGGAACGATACATGCACGCTATGGGCGGGCTAACCTTATTTGTGTGTGGCGCAGGAATGGTTTTTTTGGGATGGTGATAGCTTATAAAATATCAGTCAGCCTGATTGTATCTCAAACAGCTTCTTAGACAATGCCAAAATCCAACTTACATTTACGGCGTATGCACATTGTAGTAAATAGTATCTATCCGAACGGTTACCATCTCGATAATGCTACGTTTGTGGAGGACCTTTTTGGGTATCTCTGCTCTAGGTATCCCGAACATCATTACTATTTTTTGGTTAATCATTCCATCAACCATCACTATCCTTCTGCTGCTAATGCAACGGTTTTGCCGATAGATTATTCAGTCAACAATTTTGCTAAACTGAAAATATGGGAGACTATAAAGTTGCCCTCGATTCTAAAAAAGCTACAAGCAACTGTTTTAGTTCAGCCTTTTGGTCTAAGTAGCGTTACCACAAAAGTTCCTCAGGTATTGTTTGTTTCAGATTTAATCTGGCTGCAGCAGCCAAAATTGTTTCCTGCTTCCATCAGGTTGTATCATCGTTTATTCGCCAAAAAGGGCATCCATAAAGCAGCGCAGATTGTTACTTTTTCACAAAGCATCCAACAGCAATTAATCCATCAGTATCCTGCTATTTCCAACAAGGTTATTGCAATTGGTGGTGCGGTTTCAGCTTTGTTCCAGCCCGCTTCGTATGAACTAAAACAACAGACAAAAGATGGCTATGCTGATGGTAGAAGTTATTTTTTATTTGTAGGAGGAAATAATCAGTCTAAAAATTTAGTTGGTGTATTAAAGGCTTTTTCATCTTTTAAAAGATGGCAGAAAAGCAATATGAAGTTGTTGATTGCAGGAACAATAACACTTCAGAAGGATGATGTGTTGAAGAAAATCAGCAGCTATAAATACAAGGATGATGTAGTGGTTTTGCAGGGACTTTCTCCAGAACAATTAGCTTCTGTAACTGCTGCTGCTTTCGCACTTATTGCGCCTTATCAGTATGAAGAATCTACGCTAGACCTGCTTGCCGCCATGCAATGTGGTGTACCAGTGATTGCAAGTAATTTACAAGCTATGCAGGAGTTGGGGGGCGATAGTTGTCTGTATGCTTCGCCAAATGAAGTGGATGAAATTGCCAACCATTTGAAGCAGTTGTACAGAGACGAGCAATTGCAAGTATCCTTGAAAGCTAAAGGGGTGGAGCAAGCAGCAGCATATAATTGGGAAGGAACAGCCAGCACTTTTTGGGACGTATTAGTACAAGCAACAACCAGTTAATACTATCGTTTTTACGGATTTTCTATTTCTCAAACCAATTGTTTCAGTCGGCAAAACAGTTGTTTCGGAGAGCAAAACAATTGTTTCAAGAGATAAAACAATTGTTTCGAGAGATAAAACAATTGTTTTGAGGAGTAAAACAACTGTTTCAAAGAGTAAAACAACTGTTTCGAGAGATAAAACAATTGTTTCAAGG
>CANGFK010000389.1 GCA_947452925.1 Chitinophagaceae bacterium
AAGTTCTAGTTATATCGCAACAAATAGTACTGGTAATTTAATTTATACTACTGTAGGCTCATCGTCTACAACTTTGCCGATAGGTACAGCTACGGTGTATGCACCGCTAACCTTTACGGGTACAACAAATACACCTACACTAACAGTCAGTGCTTCTCCTCTTGGTTTGGGCGTTGCAACGAGTGCTAATGTGGTTCAATTGCAATGGGATATTCAGTCAGATAGAGTTTCTACTTCTACTGTAGGATATCAGTACAATGCCTCCAACTTTACAAGTTTCAACCCAGCGGGCTCTGTTGAAATTGATGGTTATATCACTAGTTTCACTACATATACTTCTTCTGGAACTACGGGTTCTGGTCCTTATATAACTTCAAGTGCAAGTGGATTCTCCCTTCCTACAACAAATACAACCTTTGTAGTTGGAACAACTGGTTCTGTAGTATCATCATCTACCTTAACTGTTGGTACAGTCTCTACTTCTTCAATTTGTCCTTTAAGTACTTTAAATGTTCCATTTATAATTACTGGTTCTTACAATTCTGGCAATGTGTTTACAGCACAATTATCAAATGCAAGCGGAAGTTTCTCAAGTGGAGTGCAAACATTGGGTACTTTAACCTCAACTACTAGTGGAACTATTTCTGGGGTAATTCCTAGAGGAACAGCAGGTGGTTCATCCTATAAGGTACGGGTTGTTTCTTCAAACCCAGGAGTAACGTCGCTTGCTTCTACTAACAGTGTTACGGTATCATCCAATACAGGTAGCTATACAGGAGCAAATGGAGGCGATGCTAATAGTGATGCAAACTGGTGCGGTGGTGTTCCTGCTTCTAATGCAAACATTGTAATCAGCAATAATGCACCAAGACTAACTGCAAACCTTACTGTAGCAAACGTTACGTTGAACAGTGGAATTGATTTGAATGGCTTTACATTTACAGCTGGAACTATTTCTGGTGCAGGTTCAATTACTGCAAATAATGGTAGTTTGTCAATTGCTGGTGGATCTATTAGTTTCAATCAGTCAAACAATACCCTAACCAGCTTAACCACAACTACAACTAGTGCTACTACAATTGCAAATTCTGTAAATGTTGGTGCATTAACCATTGGTGGTAATGTTACTTTAACTTCTGGCACATTAAATATTACTTCAACCTTTACGCGTAATTCCGGATTAATTCAAGCAGCTACTTCTGGATCTGGAACATTAAAGTTCTCAAATGCCAGCGGAACAATTACTTTAACCACTGCTGCGTTGCCTTCTTCAGTTGGTACAAACTATCCAAATATTAATATCAGTAATTCAGGTGGTTCTACTGTTGTATTGGGTGGTAGTCCAGGTGCAGGTACTGTTTCAAATTATATTCAAAACTTAACCTTCAATGCTGGATCTAACCTGTTATTAGGTGGAGGAACAAGCAATAGTACTGTTCTAAGAACTTTTGGAACAATTACTGGTAATGGGGCTTATACTGCAAATACTGGTTCTGGCGCTGCAACTAGAATTTTAGCAGAAAATGGAGCAGTATTAAATAACCTTACTTTAACTGGTGGTGGTGCTATTGCAGCTTCTGGCGCAGCATTTACCATTTCTGGCACAACCTCTTTTGGAAGATTAGAAATGTTAGCAAGTGCTGCAACTTCTACTTCAAGTTTAATAACAATTACTGGAAATATCACTTTGGATAGTATCAGTAATGAAAAAAACACTAGAACCTTTGTAGGCACTTCCTCTACCAATTTGACATTCAATCAACCATTCTCTAATGGTAAACTGTATTTTTCTCAAACAACCGGGCAGAATTTCTTAGGTAATTTAACTACCAATGGATCGTTTACTTTAGGAAATGCCTTGAATTTAACAGGAATATTAAAGGTAAATAGCGGCACACTAAATATTGGTTCAAATCTTCTTACTCTTAAATCAACTTCTATTGCTAATACTGCAATCGTTGATCAGGTAGGTGGTTCTATTAGTGGTACTGCAACAGTAGAACGTTACATACCACATGGTTATCGTGCATATCGCGATATGGCACCACAGGTATACAATGCAAGTAATACTATTGCTAATACTTGGCAAGAAGGCGCAACAAATTCAAATTCAAATCCAAATCCTGGGTATGGCATCTTTATTACAGGACCAAATGCTGGTGATGTAACAAATGCAGGTAAATTAGATGGCAATGGCTTTGATTATGCGGCTACTGCCGAGTTAAATACACAAAATTATACCTACGACCCTTTATATACAAATACTAATACAGGGTATGGTCATTTCAAAGCATTTACTTCTACCAGCACAAACTTAGATCCATTTACTGGATACAGGTTGTTGATACGCGGCGACAGGTCTTCAAATTTGTACACCACTGAGGTCATCAATACGCAAGCTGGCTTGAGGATGTATAATGCCACTACACTTCGTGCAACAGGTAAGTTAGTTACAGGAACTGTTACTTACAATACTATTGCAAATGGCGGTGTGGTAAATACTGCCACAGGAGGCAACTCGACAATAGGATTGAATGCTACAGTTAATGGCTTTAGCTTGGTAGCCAACCCTTATGCTTGTCCTGTACAATGGGGTACAGGTTCCGGAACTCAAAGTACAACTACCACAGTTTATGGTGCATCTAATGCAGCTTCTTCTGGTGGTATCAATGGTAGCTACTGGTATCTGGATCCGACCTCTAGTGCAACAGGTAAATACATTGCATTTAATGCACTATCTGGTGCTGCAACAGATCTTGTTGTAGGTGGGGAAGCTGGTTATTACACTAACACAGGCACTGTTCCAGTAAGTAATGGGTACATTCAGCCAGGTCAGGCAGTATTTGTACAATCACTTACAACAACCCCTGTGGTAAAATTCCTTGAAAGTGCTAAATCAACCTCTACTTCTAGTATGGCATCAGTATTTGGTAAAGCAACATTGAGCAAGATTTATGTAAGCTTGTTGAAACAAGGTACAACCGGATACAATAAGGTAGATGGAGCAGCAGTAGCCTTCCATTCCAACTTTGGCAATAAGGTGTATGGTTCACAAGATGCGTTGAAGTTTGGCGGAGCAAATGATAACCTAAGCATTAGTGATAAGGGCAAGAGCCTAAGCATTGACGGAAGATTACCTGCAACTTCAAGTGATGCTATTCCATTAGCTATCACTAAGCCAAGTGCAACTGCTTATCAGTTGAGTGTTGATGCAAGCAACTATATCAGCAATGGCTTCGAACCCATGTTGTATGATGCCTTCAAGAATACAACTAAGGCATTAGGTACAGGTGCTACAACAGTAGACTTCACTGTAGATGCTAATAATGCAGCTAGTTTCAGCAACAGGTTCACTATCTTGTTTACCCCAAGTGCATTGCCTGTAAACAGTATTGTTGCAAGTGCAAGCTTGAACAATAAGATAGCAACC
>CANGFK010000390.1 GCA_947452925.1 Chitinophagaceae bacterium
CTAAATTCATTTTTTATCTATCTGTATTTTGTATTCTAGGCGGTCTGTTTGGTAATTGTATCAGACTATACCAGTCTCGTTATCAAGGACATCCTGATGTAGAAATACAAGGGAGTTCTCAATACAAGCCAGAGTACAAATAAGAAATATTTTTCAAAAAAAAGTTTGTGCAATTCAACTAAGGCTCTTATATTTGCACTCCCAAAACGAAATAGTTCTTAGGATTTAGGCGAAAGTAGCTCATTTGGTAGAGCACGACCTTGCCAAGGTCGGGGTGGCCAGTTCGAGCCTGGTCTTTCGCTCCAGACAGAAAGATTCCATCGAAAGATGGAATTTTTTTTGGCAGCCTTGGTGGTGGAACTGGTAGACACGCAGGACTTAAAATCCTGTCTTCAGCAACGGAGGTGCGGGTTCGATTCCCGCCTGAGGCACAAAACCCGCTTTTTAAGCGGGTTTTGTTATTTAAAAAAATTATATCTAGAATTATTACTATTGTTCTAATCTCTGACTATAAGAAAATATAGGAATTATTAATAAGCTAAATAAAATTCCATACAATATTACTTAGCCTTTCTTGGCCTTATCAGCGGGTCTCTTCTTTACTACTTTCTTTTCAATTTGTTTTGTTTCAATAACTTCAGAGTTTGTAGTGGGTTTGTTTACCCAAGCATAATCTAATTGGCGTTTATCTAGGTTGGCAGAGATAACTTTTATCCAAACCTTATCCCCCATCTTAAACTTCCGTCCGCTTCTTTTTCCTGCAAGGCTATAATCTCCTTCAACCAAGTAAAATTCATCCACATCACTCAAACTGATAATACTTACCATTCCCTCACACTTGTGTGCAACTGTTTCTACAAAAAATCCAAAACTTGCCACGCCACTGATTACACCTTCAAAATCCTCACCAACGTAGGACTTCATAAATTCTACTTGTTTGTATTTATTACCCGCACGTTCACATTCCATGGCTGCACGTTCACGCTCACTTGTTTGCTTGCATTTCTCGTCCATCTTCTTGTCTATGATGGGTTTGCCAATCAATATGCTTTCCAAAACACGATGTACCAACACATCGGGATACCTTCGGATAGGTGAAGTGAAATGACAATAGTGTTCAAACGCCAAACCATAGTGTCCAATGTCTTTTGTAGCATAAGCCGCTTTCGCCATCGTGCGTATTCCTAATTGTTCTAACACATGTTGTTCTGGTTTACCATGTACATCTGCTAACATCTGGTTGAAACTTGCAGCTATCTTTTCTGGCGAAGAGGTATTGAACTGATGTCCATATCTTTTTGCATATTCAATAAAGGGTTGCAATTTCTTTTCGTCTGGTTGGTCGTGCACCCGATAAGGAAAAGGAACTGGTTTATGATTTACTTCCGTTTTAAACACCGCTTCGGCCACTGTTTTGTTGGCAAGCAACATAAATTCTTCAATCAACTGATGTGCTTCTTTACTCTCTTTTACCACTATACCTATCGGTTTACCTTTTTCATCTAGCGTAAAGCGTACTTCTTGAGAAGAAAAATTGATAGCCCCTTGTGCAAAGCGTTGTTTCCGTAATTGCTTGGCAATATCGTTCAATACAAAAATCTCTTCTTTATAAATCCCCTCTCCTTTTTCAATAATCTCCTGCACATCTTCGTAAGTAAACCTATGATTTGAATGAATTACCGTCTTCCCCAACCAATATTGTTTTATTTCTCCCTTGGTGGTCAACTGAAAGATAGCCGAGAAGGTACATTTATCTTCATTCGGACGTAAAGAACACAATTCGTTCGAAATTCTTTCGGGCAACATCGGGTTTACCCTGTCTGGCAGGTACACAGAGGTAGAACGCTTGTAAGCTTCTTCATCTAAAGCAGTTTCTGGTTCTACAAAATGGCTCACATCGGCAATATGAATACCTATTTCGTAGTTGGCATTCTTTAGTTTACGGATAGAAAGGGCGTCATCAAAGTCTTTGGCATCTACAGGGTCAATGGTAAAGGTTAGTATTTCTCTACAATCCTTTCGTTTCTTTATTTCGGCACTACTAATGGCATCAGGCAGTCTTAATGCTTCTTCCATAACGGTATCGCTAAAAGAAAGTGGGAAGCCTGCTTCGGCCAACAGTTCTTTCATAGCAGCATCATTCTCATCTTCTGGTTTCAGCAAACTTACTACTTCCCCTACAGGTTTCTTATCGTCTTTCCCCCATTCTACCAGGCGCGCAACTACCTTATCTTTATGTTTTGCTCCCTTTAATTTATCTAATGGGATAAACAAATCGGGCATGGGTTTATCGGTATCGGGCACAAAGAAGGCGAAGTTGGTAGATAGTTGTATATGTCCTATAAATTCATTCTGTTTACGGGTAACTACTTCGGTTATGCGCCCTTCTTTTCGTTTGCTAGCTAGGTTTTCTTTTACAATACGCACCCGAACAACGTCGCCATTCAAGGCTGTATTGAAATCGCCCGGCCTTACCAGCACATCTCCGCTTTTATCTTCAATCAAAACATAGCCAATCCCGCTACGTGTAATTTCGAGTGTCCCTTTCACCGTTGTTTGGTGATGGGTGTGCTTAGTCGTTTTATTTTTCTTTTTACTACTACTACTCTTACTCATTGTGTTGGGGTTTTGAAATGCTGTTGATAAAAGATATTACCAACTTATTAAAATCTTCTCCTTCTTCGAAAAGGAATTTGTGCTTGATGGGCAATACAAAAATGGGCAACTGCGCCAATTCGTCCGTAAACTTCGCCAAACGTACTGCATCTTTCTCTGTAGTCAATATAAATTTTTCCTTGGCATCAATCCCTTCATACTTTTCTTTGATCTCTCTCAGGTCATCAATAGAAAATATATGGTGATCGCTAAAGTTTTTTTGATAATAAGTATATGCATACTTATGCAAATACTCTTTAATAGGCTTGGGATTGGCAATACCACAAACCAAAAATACTTCATCTGTTGTTTTGATGGCTCTCTTTTCTTTGTTCAATATATGATAAGGCATCCCATATTCTATAGTGGTAAAGAATACTCTTTGATGTGGCAAGGGCTTAATGGCTCGTAACAGTTTCTGTTTATTATCCTCCCATAAATCGGCAGGGCATTTGGTAATTACAATTATTTCAGCCCGTTTCATAGATGCATGCTGGTCTCTTAGGTCGCCGGTAGGGAAAAAGAAATCGTGCACATACAGGTTACTATATTCTGTTAATACGATATTTAATCCCGGTTTTATATCCCGATGCTGAAAAGCATCATCCAGAATGATCGCATCCAAATCTGGCTGATCGTGCAACAATTGAGGGATGGCATCCATCCGCTCCTCTCCTACAGCAACCGCTATTTCGGGATATTTAAGGTGAAACTGCATCGATTCGTC
>CANGFK010000391.1 GCA_947452925.1 Chitinophagaceae bacterium
ACCAGTTACGGGTGCAACCACCGCACTATTAGTAATGCTTGTAGACTTTAGTGTCAGGTATCCTCCCGTTGTCAACGTACCGCTTGTGGATGTAAGCGTACCAATCACATTTAAGGCATTGCCCAATGTAGCAGAACCACTAGTAATCGTTAGATTCTGCAAACTGTTTGCAATCGGGTCAAAGGTTATTGTACCTGCCGCGCCAGCAACAACTAGAGAAGAAGTGGCAGAACCTTTCAATGTACCAGTTCCTGTGACTGCACCATTCAGTGTAAGTGAATGACCATTTATACTCAAACTACCATCTATCTCTATACTGTTAACCGAAATATTTGCAGATAAAACAGGTTGCTTGCTTGCAGCAGTTGGTATAACCACATATACACTAGCACTTGGCACTACTCCTCCACTCCAGTTACTGGCAACACTCCAGTCGGTGCTGATAGCTCCTGTCCAAGTAATAGTTGACGTTGCTACATAATATGCCAACTCATTGGTCTCCATCTTACTCCTGTCTGCATTAGATGGCGCAGCCGAAAACGTCATTAACTCAGCATATCCGCCTCCCAATGACGTATTATGCCCATTAGTTCTGTCAGAGCCTATATTATCCCAGGTAGTACCACTGTTTGGAGTTAGTGGCTCAATGCTGTTTACCATCAAACCACTAGTATTCCAAACCGCACTTGTTGCTACTACAGAAACTCCATTTTGCCATACACTTGCCCCTTTAATTGAGGTGCTTGCATAGATGGAGCTAAACAAATAGGGAGGATTTGTATTATAGTTGTAACTCTGATAATATCCCAATACAAATCCATCTCCACCCAAAATAAATTTGTTTTCCATTATTGCAAGCCCTGTCGTTGTTATGGGCGCAGCAAGGTCAAGAGAATTTTTAGTGCCACCTGTTATACCAAAAAAGCGGATGAATGGCTTGCCATTTTCTCTGTCTATTGCTCCCGCATTTACTATACGTGGTTGGTAAGCAGAGGTAGCTTGTGTAAGGTTATTGCCATTTCCACTTTGGTCGTACCATTTGGTAACAAACCCATTGCCCGCACCAACAAATATCTTGAGAGTAGCCGTGTCCAGGTCGCCATTGGTTGTAAAGCCAATGTCTTGTGTGGAATTATCGCTACTTCTTATGACATTTATGGCGCTCCCAGTATAGATACTGCTCAGTTTACGCATACTAAAAGCTGTTGCTGCACGAACTGCACAACCAAGTCCTACAATGTCCAAGCTAGCTGAAGAAACAAAGAGGTTGAGGGTTGCTGCACTATCGCAGCCAGTTGCATTTGTTAAATGAGCAGTGTAAGTGCCTCCTACCGTATAGCTTGTGCCATTGAAGCTGTAACTACTACCAGAACAAATAGACGCAGTAGTGGTAGAAACCGTTGGTGTACACACAACAGGAATGATTGGTGCTGCATAATAAATGAGTTGATTGCTTTCAACACTACTCTTGTTTGTATTGGAAAGCGCAATATTAAATGTTATCAATTCAGTATAACCACCACCACCTGTAGTAACGTGTAGATTAGTACGGTCGGCGCCTATATTGTCCCAAGCAGCACCATTACTGGGCGTTAGTGGTTCGATACTATTTATCATTAATGTATTATTCCAGACTGCACTTGCTGTTGCAACCAAAACACCATTTTGCCATACGCTACCACCCATTAAAGAGGCACTGGTGGATGCGTTAAACAACTTACTGGGTGGGCCTGAACTATAGTTGAAATTATTAGATGATGCCAATACAAAGCCATCGCCACCCAAGGCAAATTTGTTTACAACTATTGCAAGTCCCAATGTGGTGAATGCCGAATTTAAATAGAGTCCATTTGGAATACCGACTACTATACCATAAAAGCGGATGAATGGCTTGCCATTTTCTCTGTCTATCACTCCAGCACTCACAATGCGTGGTTGATATGCCTGTGTAGATTGTGTTAAGTTATTGCCATTGCCACTTTGGTCGTACCATTTGGTCACGTAACCATTGCCCGACCCTACAAATGTTTTCAGGGCAACAGTATCCAAATCGCCATTAGCTGTAAAGCCAATGTTCTGCGTAGTGTTGTCGCTACTTCGGAGTACGTTGAGGGCACTGCCCACATAAGCACTACTCAATTTCCGCATACTAAAAGCAGTTGCAGCCGGGCTACTACTCGTTAAACCAACAGCATCCAATGTATTTGATTGGGCATTTACTGGTTTAGCAGCAAATACTAATACCCAAAACACAATAATATAGATGCTGTATTTAACTAATATCCTTTCTTTTTTATTTATCATTTTTTCTTTTTTAACTCTTAAAAGTTGTTGTTCGATACTGTCCAAAAACAACATAAAAGTACCCACCCACTAATAACTCATATCTCATAACTAAAGACTCACCATCACCACCGCCAACACGTGCATTTTCCCAAGTACAAAATCAATAATTGTTTCAAATGCCACATAGCCTTCCAAGGTACAAGTAACATGATAAGTACCTGGCTTAATCCTTGATATTAATCCAATTCCATTAATGTCCGTTTCAGTACTCCTAGATACTTCCACAATAGTCACCAATGCAGTTTCCAACAAGGCCCCTTCCGAGTTAGTAACCGTTGCCTTCAGCCCCGTAGCATGACTCCCCAACGACGAAATAGCACGCGACAAATGATATTCATGAACCATCACATGGTTACTATCCTCATATTCCGGAATCAGCAAATCATCAATCAGTTCCAAAGCAGCATCACACGCCATTATCTCAATCGCAATCTGGTCCGTAGCCACCGCCCTCGTCGTTATCGCTTGTTTCGGCGTACCTATAGAATCCGTCGCCACATCAATGGCATTAGTAATCGCGGTCACATCAGCAGCCAGCACCCTGTAGTCCGTCAAGCTTGCTATGTTATTGTGCAAAGCAGCATTAATGGTCGTCAACGAATTCAATACCACCGATTGTGTCATGTCATTAAAAGTCGAAATCTGCACATCAAACTGAGCAGCCAATGTCTCATTCCCCGACTTCACCGCCCATACCCTCGCCTTTCGCGCCGATCTAACCAACAATTTAATGGCAGTTTCCAAAGCAGTTTCCTTCGTACCCACCACCCCACTTATTTTCAATTTCTGCTTCCCAATCTCCAGCTGCAAATCATTGTACGAACCCGTAAAATCCGTAATCTCACTCACCAGTTGCAAAAAAGCCGCAAGCGTTTCTTCATACCGTGCAAAAAATAGCAACACTGCTATATACATATTCACTTTAGCTGTTTGTCCCTTTGTCATTTTAATTGTTTTATTAATTTTATAAATACTATTGTTTGATAATAAAGGCAAATTGACCCTTAT
>CANGFK010000392.1 GCA_947452925.1 Chitinophagaceae bacterium
AGAGCCCTGTATTGAATAAAGTTTCTTTGGGTTTGGGGCTTCCGTAGAGTTTACTCAAGAAAATGAATACCCATATCACGAATGAGTTACCTATTACGGCAGCTGAAAGTGATGCCCATTGGGGTAAAATTGCAGTGAGTAATATATATGCTAAGCCAGCAGTGAAGCCACTGATGTTGAACATTTTCAATTCGTTCAGCAACCAGTTTAAGCGAATTGATTGCATGAGAATTATGAGGAGATAAAGATAGGGCGCCAAGCGAGGATAGAGAATATTGGTAGCATAACGCCTTAAAATAAAAGAGACCAGTCCATTTTCTTCTGTGACAGCACCAACCATCGGATGCAGAAAGAAGTGAATGTGAACTAGTACGCACAGGAGTACCAGAAAGATGACGCTACCAATAGATTTATCCTTGAATAAGAATACCACGACTTAGATTGAGTAATTAAAAATCAATTTTTGCAAAGCAAATGTAGTTTCTATAACGGCAAGGCACAACTATTTGTCTGATGCCTGTCTGTTTTCCATATCTAGGCATAAACTCATACTGACCGTTCAGAGACTTAATGGCAGGGCTACGAGTGAGTTGGCCACCAGGAGTTATACATTGATCGTTTAGTAACATCTCTCTTTTTGTATCTACATTGAAAAGGAAATGCACTTTGTCTCCAGAGTTTAAAACGCCATAGCTAATTGTGTTTTCTGTTTCCTCAGCTTGTTGCGCTTTCCGGATAACGTTACTCCAATCTAGCTTACCATTTACGTCTAAAGACAACATAATTACGTTTTCTGCAAAATACTTTGTTGTATTACTGTAGCTTCTTGCATAGGGATTGTAATACATGCCGCCTGCGCCATAAACAGAGTAATTATTGAACCCACTGTATGGAGAACCAAAGCCATTCCACCTATTGAAAGGATCATTGTTTTCTGTGGATGTAAAATAAGATTCTGCTACCAATACAAAGCCTCCATCTCTTTTTACAACAATGTTCCTCAGATAATAATCATTAAGCGCAGTCTTAGCAGTACCATTGGTTTTAGCATCTTCCAAAAACTCATCTGTAAAAGTGATGGTTGTGTTTAGCAACTGCTTTTTGGTATTCTTATCCCAGGAGTAGCAATAAAACCCATTTACATCTCCACGACGTTGCTTTGAAAAAAGGGTTGTAATGAGGTAATGTTTGTTATAATTATCTACTTTAAGGCGTACATCATCGAGAAAAATGCCGTTCAGGTTTACTTCATTAACGCCTGTTGTGTCCTCCAAGGCAGGCTTAGTAATCAGTTTTACGCTACTTATTATTTCGCTTTGACCACTACCGTTGGATTTAACAAAAACAAGATCGCCTTCATTATCTACCTGAAACTCAGACAAGGTAGCATTACGCTCTTTCATTGGAATGGACAATACAGATCTTTTTAGAAGATGTAATTGTCTGTCGTAGAGTGTTGTGGTAACTGTATTCGTCTTTTCCTCCTCGGGCTTACTTATTTTGACGACCACAATCTTTTGTTTGTCCTCGCTATTGATGACCGTATATATTTTGTTATTAGCAAAAAAAGAGATGTTGGTTGTATCTAACTGAATGGGTTCTCCTACTTTTTTACCCATATCATCAAACTTAACAGCCATACAATAAACAACTCCTTTGTGTTGATATTGATAGAACATGTAGTATGAATCGGAGAAGAGAAGGAAGTTTTCGTTTATAATTTTATCGGGCAGAAACTTAAGTTTTTCTTTAGACACTTCTTGCATTTCGGCATCATAAAGTGTGATAGAACTGTTGTCCCTATTGTTTTTGTAGATATGTATATTCCCTTTTAGTTTACCAATTATTTCGTACTTCAAATCTTTGACATCCTCATTATTCGTTTCAGAATAATTGATAAGCTGACAGTTTGCATTGATGAAAATAGTCATCAGAAACAGCGTAACAATAAATAATTTCAATTTCATAACATACTATTATTTGCCACAGAGTCACAGAAAAAATCAAGTGAAGCCACTTTCTACTATATCCTTTTTGCTTCAGTGGCAATTCTATTTCTTACAAAAATGCCACTTTAAATCGGCACTACATTCTCTTTTAGGTTATTCTTTACTTTTTCGGGTAAAGATGCGATAATGGAGACTTTCAATGCCTCCACCAATCTCTTTTTAACAAAATCTCTATGTGTAACAATACTCACTTCCCTCACAGGTTTAGGCTGACTGAAATGACGTATACAACTCAACTGTTTCTCTGTAAGATCGAGAGTGGCTAACTCGGGCAGAATAGTTATTCCATCATTAATTTCTACCATCCTTCTTAGTGTTTCCAAACTACCAGCTTCATATTCAAAGTGACTGCCTTCTTTTGTATTACGCCGCAACTCACACAGGTTCACTATCTGACTTCTAAAACAATGTCCTTCTTCCAGCAACCAGAGTTTCTCTGGATCAATATCTGTTGGCAAGACGTAAGTTTTCTTATAGGCTGCATTGTTACGGCTGATGTAGGCAACCATCTCTTCATAAAACAATACATCTTCTTTTATTCCTTTTTCGTTCAGCGGAGTTATCAGTAAACCAACATCTATCCTTCCTTCCCGTAAACGTGTAATCAGTAAATCGGTAGTGAGTTCATTGATAACCAACTTAACCAATGGAAACTTTTGGGCAAATGATTGTATGAACAAGGGTAACAGGTAAGGTGCGAGAGTGGGTATCACACCAATTTTAAGTTCACCAGTCAGAATATTTTTTTTGGAGTCTACCATTTCTGTAAACACAGCACATTCACTCAAGATCTTCCTTGCTTGTTCCAACAATTGTTCACCAGGCTCAGTGGGCATAATGGGTTGCTTTGACCTATCAAAAATTTTGACACCCAACTCTTCTTCCAGCTTTTGAATCTGTGCACTCAACGTAGGCTGCGAAACAAAACAGTGTTCGGCAGCTTTACCAAAGTGCCTGTGCATGTCTACTGCAACAATATATTCTAGTTGTGTAATTGTCATTAGTAACTTTCCTCGTATAAAAACGTGAAAGTAAGTGTATTGTTGATTTGTTTTCGGTCTGATTCAGTTAAGGTAGATAAATGGTTATTCAACAAAATATTATACCCAATTTCGGTTATTCCTTTCTACAATGTGTATGAATTCGAAGACTTAGAAATGAACTATTGACTAATGTAATACAAGTCAGATCAATAAGATGACTATTAACTAATGGGAAATTTCATGTACTTATGTAAATCAAGTGTTGAACTTAGCATAGATAAGTGCCATAGGCACGAAATATTGGTAGGAAATACATGAATTTAATTGGCTAAAGTCCCGTTAGGAACGACATATCATTAAA
>CANGFK010000393.1 GCA_947452925.1 Chitinophagaceae bacterium
AGGCTCAACCCTCGACTGTTGAAGGCTCAACCCTCGACTGTTGAAGGCTCAACCCTCGACTGTTGAAGGCTCAACCCTCGACTGTTGAAGGTTCAACCCTCGACTGTTGAAGGTTCAACCCTCGACTGTTGAAGGCTCAACCCTCGACTGTTGAAGGTTGCACCAACGAATGTTGAAGCCTAAACCCTCCACCAGCGATAAAAAAATCCTGAACTAATAAAAAAGTTACTTTTTCAAAGCTTCATAAAAAGAATTATAACAAGATTTCTGCTGGTATTTATCATCAAATAATAGTGGCCAGTCTTTTATCTTCCGTAGTTCTACAATCCAACTATCTGCGTCACCAACATTCCAAGTGGTTATACCGTATTGTTGTTGTTTAGGCACTAGCTTTTTATATTGCTCCACCACGAAAGCAAACTTTCTGCCTTGTAGCATCTTTAGACTATCTGAGTAGACAGTTGAAGTATCTTTCTTAGGATTTGCTTTTATATCTAGTTCTGCAATATGAACCAATAAACCCGTTGCGGCAGATTGTTTGATAGCCTCCGCAATGCCTTCATCTTTTGTATTTATATTGATATGCATCTGTAATCCTAACCCGTGAATGGGA
Source organism: Chitinophagaceae bacterium (assembly GCA_947452925.1). Lineage (GTDB taxonomy): Bacteria > Bacteroidota > Bacteroidia > Chitinophagales > Chitinophagaceae > Parasediminibacterium. Next base: position 614 of record CANGFK010000393.1, read on the forward strand.
ATTCCCCTTTTCTTGAAATCAGTAACCATGGCAATGATGGCTTTCAACTTTGCAGGGTTTGATTCTTGATTGTAATCATTATAAAACAACAACAAATCTGGGTCTGCTTCATGCGCATAAATAAAAGCACGGGCAATATAATCCCGCCCTAGATGATTCCGCCAAAGCGTAATATATCTATGTGGCGCATTCACAGAATCCTGACGATAAGCCCCGTTATCGAAAAAAGCTTCATTCACCACATCCCATGAGGTCATCTTTCCTTTATAATGCGTCAATACCGTTTGAATATGTGTTTTTAATAAGTTCTCCCAAGCAGCAGAATCTCCTTCAAACTCGCTCAACCATTTGGGTACAGACTGATGCCATGCGAGACAATGCCCGTGTATTCTCTTGTGGTTAGCTAGTGCATAATCAACCAATATATCACCTTTTGTGAAATCATATACATCCTTCTTTGGATGTACAGTTCCAAACTTTAGTACGTTTTCGGAAGTAATACTATTGAATTCATTGGTTACGACGGCTTTATAGTCCTTATTCTTAACCAATAAATTTGGATTTATTGCACAACCAATTTTAAACGGAGCAACGCTTTGCAACGTTTTCTGCTGTGCCGATACAGCACCAATAAACAATAGTAAGAAAAGAGGAGAAAGCCATTTAGACTGGTTCATAAGCATGCGTTTTAGCAACAAATATAAGAAACTAGAGGCCAATGTTCCCAATACAGATGATTCTACATTTTGAGGCCTAAGTTGTGCCGTAAAACAGTTGGTCACAAACAATAACGTCCAAAATAGAGTTTAGATTATCCAATGGTATTACACATCCTATCCACAATTTCAAAATAAATCACAGCATTTTAATGACTTAATACTGTTTTTATCAATCAATAAATTATGTTTGCTGCATTAGGATTCAATACATTAGTTATAAAAGACTAAAATATCTGTCATCCAAACAACCAAATTAATGAAGACTATACTACTTTCTTTTATTCTATTCCACACCATCTGCGTGTTGGATGCTCAGAATATTTCCTCCAGAATAACTGTAAAAGGCACTGTAATTGATTCACTCAAAGGCACTCCAATTTCATTTTCCACCATTTCATTACTTGATAAAAAGAGTAATAAATTGATAAAAAACACCTTATCAAAAGAGAATGGCAGCTTTGAATTTAATGATTTACTAGGCAAGCCCTATCTTTTGGAAATTGTATCGGTAGGTTATCAGCAAAAAACCACTGTAATAAATTATAACTCACTTAGCGAATCTTCTGTAATTGATGCTGGCAAAATTCCAATAGCTCCATCCGCAAAAGGAATAGGAGAAGTGGTTGTGACTGGCGCGGTGAAGAAGCCTTTGATAAAACAAGAGGTGGACCGAATAAGCTACGACGTACAAGCCGACCCCGCAAACAATGGGATGAATGTGCTGGATATGCTGCGAAAAGTACCATTAGTATCAGTAGATGCCACAGACAAAATAATGTTGAAAGGCAGTGGCAACTATAAAATCTTGATTAATGGGCAACCATCCGCATTGATTGCACAAAACCCTTCCGATGTATTTAAAGCAATGCCAGCTAGTAACATTATCAAAATAGAAGTTATCACAACGCCACCTGCTAAGTATGATGCAGAAGGATTGGCTGGCATCATTAACATCATCACAAAGAAAAACATTGGCGATGGTTATAATGGCAATATCAGTTCTAGCTACAACACAATAAACGGGGCTAGATTCAACTTCAACGGAACTGTAAAACAAGGAAAACTAGGTGCAAGTGGTTATATTGGCCTTCAAATACCCAACCAGCAAGTACTAGACAATGGCTATACAAACAATATAAAAAGTCCGTCGATAAGCTATTTGTCTCAGAAAGGAACCAATAGAGAGAAAAGCCGAAACCCTTATCTGAACCTGGAGGTCAGCTATGAATTTGACAGCCTTCATTTGCTTTCCGCTAACGTGAGCAACTACCAATGGATTTCAAAACAAAGCAATACACAAACATCTACCGTCGAAGATGTTAACCAGACCTTACTTCAAGCTTATGGTCTGGATAACAGCAGTCATCTTAAATATTTTGGAACGGATGCCGCCATCAACTATCAATTAGGCTTTAAGAATAATAAGGAAAGATTACTGACTGCTTCCTACAAATACAATAGTCAGGGATACACCAGTGATATTAATGGCCTGTATTCCAACCAACTTAATACTGCCTTCCCCAATTATAAGCAATATAACGATGAGGGAACAAAGGAGCATACTTTACAATTAGACTATGTTCATCCAGTAAATAAACTCACTATTGAGGCTGGTGCAAAAGCTATATTCAGAAACAATTTCAGCAATTACAACTTTGGCGCATTCGATAACAACAGTGGTCAATATGTTACTGATACTGCTCAGACAAACGATTTTAAGTATAATCAGAATGTTTTCAGCCTGTACAACTCTTATGAACTGAAGCTGGAACAATATGTGGTTAAAGCGGGGCTTAGATTGGAACAGACTACTGTTGATGCACAGTTTAGCTCAGTTGGAGCTAGTGCTAACCAAGACTACTATAACCTTATCCCATCTATATCCATGCAACGGAAATTCAAGACAAGTAGCAGCATCAATCTAGGTTATACCGAACGGATACAACGCCCAAGCATCTGGCAATTGAATCCATTTGTGAACAAATCAAACCCGCTCGTCATCAGTTCGGGCAATC
>CANGFK010000394.1 GCA_947452925.1 Chitinophagaceae bacterium
AAAATGCATTGTAGGAATGGGGATAAAGAAAAAAGGGCATACTACTGGATTTGACTGTCTATTGAATTTGCTAAAGGACTGATTGTAAACTAACAACAGTCATATTTATTCTTATTGCAATTTTGATATTTGCGGTCGATGATAATAGCTAAAAGTTTTCACTGGGAAGCTGCACACAGAATACCCTGGCATGAGGGTAAATGTAAAAACATACATGGGCATTCCTACAAAATGATTGTTGAGCTTGAAGGGGCTATCAATGAAAGGGGGATTGTGATGGACTTTAAAGACCTGAAAGAGATTGTGCAACCATATATTCAATTGATAGATCATACAACTATCATTTCGGTTTGGGATAAAGAACTCAGGGAGGTATTTGATTCCAAACAATGGAATTACTATCTATTGCCATTTGACTCTACTGCAGAGAATTTATGCAAGTACTTTGCTGAGCTCATTATAAAAGATAATGGTTCATTGCTGTCAGCTAACAATATTACTACTGTGAGTGTAAAGATTTCTGAGACTGAGACTGCCTATGCTTATGCTAAAATAATGGTTTAGTAAGTTAAGCTTTTAGTTGTGATTATTTATATAGACTAGCTTGCCAACACTTTCACGACCATCTTTTCCTACTTTAGTTATTTTAAACGTACACCTACCTAATTTATAAATATTATCCGCACTGAATTGATAAGATTCTCCTTTTTGATTGGAGGCTAGCATCTGATAGATTGGGGAATTCCCCTTTGCTATGTAAATATTATACAAATCTGTTTTATTAAGAGCACCCCAACTTAATTCAACGGTTTTATCATCTAATTGTTTAGCTAGTAGTGTATCCGGTGGTGTCATTTTATGAATAAAGGGAATATTATTAATTCTAACTACTTCTTCTTTTGAAGTTTGTAGGCTTATTAAATCGATGTTTAGCTTTTTGAAGCTCAACTTTTTATCATCTGATGCATCCGTAATGATTGCTTTACTAATATTTGGATAATAGATGTAACATACCCCTCCCACTTTTGCTTTTATTTCGAATGCAGTGGCTTGTCCATTATCCCAAGAAGCAGCTACTTCGAAATTGCCTCTTGCAACCAATCCCTTGTAGTTGCCCTTCTTCCAAGCTGCAGGCAATGCAGGCAATGGAGCTATATATCCTTCGTGGCTTTGTAATAACATTTCTGCAACACCTGCTGTGCCACCAAAGTTTCCATCAATTTGAAAAGGCGGATGTGTATCCCAAAGATTATCTTTGGTACAAGTTGAAAGTAGATTGCCAAATAATGAGTAGGCCCTATCACCCTCCTTTGCTCTAGCCCATAAATTCAACCGATGAGCAATTGCCCAACCTTTGGAAAAATCTCCTCTTTCGGTGAGTGTTACTTTTGCTGCATCAATCCAGGCTGGAGTATTTGAATTGATAAGGGTTCCAGGATAAAGCCCCACCAAATGAGATATATGACGATGCTTGTATTCGCCAATATCGCCATATTTGTTTTCCTCCCGATACTCTTTTATTTGTCCAGACCAACCTACTTGTACAGGATCTAGTTTACCTATCTGAGCTTCTATTGTATTGATTACAGCATCCTTATCATTTAAAATTTTAGCCATTTTTAGAAGGTCGTTGTGATTTTCATAAATCATTTCCTGATCGAAAGCACAGCCTACGGTTGTATAGTTCTGTCCTTTTACCTTTTGTTCAGGGGAGGCAGAAGGGCTAGCAAGCAACAAGCCATCTGGGTTTAGTTTAGTTACTTTACTTAAAAATTTACCCATTCCTAAAACGGCAGGATAATCTACTTGTTTCAAGACCTTTATGTCACGAGTAAAATCATATTGATCCCAAAAGAGTTTTGTTGTAAACCCACCCGTACCTGGCCCAGAATGTCCTCCTGGTCCAAAAATGATATATGGACTTGCACCTGTTCCAATAGTCCATCCGTTTCCTCCTGCTAGGGGAGATAATGAAGAGGGATTGTTTTCAGCGATATACTTTGTTGCCAAATTATTTGCTTCTTCCCTGAAAGCTTGGTTGTAATCGCTGTAGGAAGTGAACATTTCTGCCAGATTTGTATTAAAAGCAGGCCAATAATTCATTTGTACATTAACATTATGCCAATAACCAGACGTCCATGGAGAGACGTCATACTGACTCCAAATACCTTGCAGATTAGCAGGTAAACAACCTGGGCGAGAACTAGATATTAACAAGTAACGTCCAAACTGAAAGTATAACTCTTCTAGATAAGGATTATGTATTCCAGCTTTATATGCTGCTAATAGCTTATCTGTTGGCATAATAGCCTCAACACCGCCTAAATTTAGGTTGACTCTATTGAAGTAAGTATGGTAATCATTTAAATGCGTTTGCAGTAGCTGAGTATAGCTTTTTTTGGATGCCGTTTCTAATATTTTTGTAATCATAACATGTGGAGAAGTATTGTCATTTAGTTTATTGGAAGGAACAGGTTCTGTAAAAATTTTACTATCTAGTTTGTAATTTGTTCCTACGGCTACTAAAACAATGGCACTATCCGCATTAGCGACCTCTATCTTCCCATTGTCTCCTTTTTCATCATTATTGGCTGTTTGTGATCCTCCGAAGGACATTACTTTTATTTGTCCTTCATAAATAATATTGAAATATCCCATCTTTCCAGAGAGGGTTATTACATTTCCTTTTGCAGAAACTGTTCCTGTTCTATAGTTATTATCGGGTGTGGTGTCGACACTTTTTAAATAAGGGATGACGGGGCGTACCACAAAAGAAAGCTTTCCTTTTGCACTTGCCTTAGCTTTTATTACTAAAACCTTGTCGGGATAACTAGTGAAATATTCTCTAGAGTAGTTGACGCCATTGTGTTGGTAGTGCGTATAGGCGATTGCATCGCTAATGGAAAGACCTCTTTTAAAGTTGGTGGAGTTGCTATGATTAAAGTCTAAGTATATCTCTGCGAAATTGGTGAGTCCACCTAATTTGTACAAGCTTTTGTTATCTAATGAATTTTCTGTCAGTTGAATTCTATCTGTATCATTTCTACCAAAAATGCTAGCTCCCATCCAACCATTTCCGATTGGCAGAGACCAATTTTCCCAATCAGCATCGAAAGGATATCCCCCTGCTTGTATTTTTGAGTTGTCAGCACCTCTGTTTGGCGTAGGCGCATCATACCAAAGTTGGTAATTTTTGAGTGCTTTAGATGTTTGTGCAACAGAAGAGATGGAGATGACGGCAAAAAGAAATGACTGAGCCAATTTTTTCATATTCTATGTATAAATGAGGTGCAATATTAGTTGAAGATTGGTATCAATTAATGAGGTGCTCCCATT
>CANGFK010000395.1 GCA_947452925.1 Chitinophagaceae bacterium
CAACTACAATATCCTTGTATTCGACCAGAGTTTGAAGCACAACTCGAGTATATCAGTGATCAATACCAACGTTTCCCGCAACAGTAGAGACTTTAATTCTAATGTCACCACGGGTTTGTGGGATTTGTATGATAAGCAAGTGAAGTGGAACTTCTTTGGGAAACTAGCAACGAGTCAACAATATGCTGACAGCGCGCATGGAGGGCATCTGGGTGGAATTACCTACAATCTAAACTTTGCAAAGGTGAGCGGCAACTTCAATTTTACCCTCACTCAAGACTTTGCTGACGATAAATATACGCATCAGGATCTAGGCTATTTCACCAACAACAATTACGTCGATCATACCCTCTATCTGGGTTATAAATGGTTGAAACCGCATGCATTTTATAACAATATGTACTTCAATTTCAACCTGTATTACTCTCAGCACTACGAACCAAGAGACTATCAGAGTGTGCAGTTAAATACAAACATTAATGGTCAATTTAAAAGTCTGGGATATTACTATGTTACCTTGAATGTGAACGCGGCACAGCACGATTATTATGAGCCACGTGCAGATGGCTACTACTTTAGAAGGCCAGGAAGCTGGATGCTAGGGTTTTACATTCAGAGTAATGACGCAAAGAAGTTTTCTTATAACTATGGTCTCTTTCATCGGTTCTATCACACAGATGGTTCTACCTCTGATGAAATAGATCTGACGGCACAATACAGGTTTAATAAGAAGCTTTCAGCCAACATCAACAGCACCATTACTTTTCAAAACAATAACCTGGGTCATGCAACAAATGTGAATGATAGTGTACTGTTTGCGTTAAGAAAAGTGAGGGGTGTAGAGAATATTTATACGGCAAAATACAACTTCACCAATACAATGGGCATTAGTTTCCGACTAAGACACTACTGGAGTGAACTAGGTAACCAGCGATTTTTTGTTTTGTCGAAAGATGGAAACCTGACCAAGACGGCAGGCATAAGTGCCAATGCAGATGACAACGAAAACTATTTCAATATTGATATGGTGTACACCTGGCAGTTCAGATTGGGAAGTTTCTTTACGATAACGTGGAAGAATGCCATCGCAACACAAGATGCGCTCGTCAATCAAAGCTATGCCAAGAACTTCAATAACACCGTCGGAAGCCCAGAGCAGAACATACTTTCGTTCAAGTTGATTTACTTCTTAGATTATCTGGATTTGAAGAAGCACAAACGATAGACAGAGTGCGGCTTTGGCATATATTGCGTTGGATAAACAATTAATCAACTGATAAAACAAAAAAGTATGTCAACAGGCACAAAAGAAAGTCCTTGGGCACTTAAAACTCCTCCACTTTCATCTGACTTTACTATGCATAAAGACGTAAAGGATGGCAAAGAGATACTTGTTTGTACTGTAGGTAAAACGGTATTGCACTACGATTATCGTTGTCTTGCCGACTTACATGCTATGCTGAAAGCACATGGCGATTGGATGGAGTTGGGCAGTGCCGACGAGCAGAAACCAGCAAAAGAGGGGACTGTAGAAGCATGGGGACGATCAGAAAACAATCCTGTTGGAGGCTGGTACGGCTTGAAGAAAGGACTGAGAGGTCGTTTCGGCATGTATATTCCCCCACTGATGGAGGTACTGGGTCTTGCAGAAGTAACCCACGACCCTAAAGGCAATAAAATGAGAGCAAAATAGTCTGTTGCTGAAGAAGCAAGGCTGTCGATGATGCCTCAACTATAGGTAATCGCAATAATCATAATTAACCATAATGCCCCAACTCTCAAAGATGCGCTGCGGACTCATATCGGCATTATAATGAATGGCATGTATGGTTGCACCATTGGACAAATGGAACTTAGATACCGAACCAGTGCCCGCATTCAGGTACTTTTTTATAGCCCGCTCCGCAGGGATGTATTTAAAATCCTTGCGCAGACTAGGAATAGGACTAAGCGTGAAGAAACGTTTCATGCCTTTATTGCGATAGTATTGTTTAGCCTCTTTGATGGCGATTGCACCAGCACCTTTTAAAGTGGAATGTTCTAGCTTGAAGATAGAATAGAAGATGGCAAACATATAGTTGTCGTCCACCACTTCGGTAGCATCATCATCGCTCAATATAAACTCCATGTTCTGAGGCAGTTTATCACCCAGCTTAATACAGATGATAGCATGTGGTTCACCGTATTCGGTATCAAGGTACGCCAAGATAGTGCGCGTTCCCTTAATCCTTATATCCAAAGGGATAGAAGGATGCACAGGGTCTTGTTGAACATAGTCCAACCATTCTTCCTTAAACGCAGGTGTACCGTACTCGATAATCATAAACTAATTTTATGTATGTTCTTGGTGATAATGTTTTTTAATACCAAAGGAGGCAAGCATAGCAACAAAAGAAAAGACCGCCATAGAAAGGAAGGCAGACGAGAAACTACCCGTCCAATCTGCAATCTTGCCAACCAACGGGGCGCCACCCAAAATCATAACGATTCCCAACATATTTACCAGTCCCATTGCAGCCCCTCCTCTGCCAGGGAATAAGGCTACAGCCCTGTTAAATAAGGCTGCATAAGGAAGTCCCGAACCAATACCTATCAACACAATGGCTACCAAAGCGATTGAGTAGGACGGATTATTCATTGCTAGTAATGAACACCCGATTATATTGAAAGTAAGACTAACAACCAATAGCTTTCGATAACCAATCTTTGACACCAATGCTGCGCCGTACACCCGTGTAAATATCCCTAGTAATAATACCAGACTTCCGATGGCACCTGCTTTAATTGGCGGCAACCCCATCTTTGTTTTTAATAGTTCTACAATCCATGAACCTATTACTAACGCCAACCCAAATGACGCCATCTGAACCAAGCCCAATAACCACAGTTGACCGTGAGATAATAAACTACCGATACTCACATGTGGATGTGGTTTTATCTCTGGGTTCGGCGCAATCGTTAACCAAACAATCAATGCAAGTATTGCCACCGATGCTGTTGTTAAGAAAGAACCAGACCATCCAAAATGTTCCGCCAACCGAGGTACCGCAAAAATGACAAAGCCCGATCCCGAGAGTACAGATGCACCATAATATCCTTGTGCCTTATGCAGCATTTGGTGCGGCATAACCTGAGCGATATAGCGTGCACCACTCACAAAAGAAGTTCCTGTTCCAAAGCCCACAAATATTTTCCAGAAAAGCAACTGGTTATATCCAGTGGAAAAGGCAATGCCTATATTCCCGATACAAACAATTGCCAAGGCAACAATCAATACTTTCTTACCCCCAAACTTATCCGCCAGATGTCCTCCAGGAATCTGCATAAGTGC
>CANGFK010000396.1 GCA_947452925.1 Chitinophagaceae bacterium
AAAAAAGTCATCCCTGCTATGAAAAAACTCATCCGCACTATGAAGGTTCATAGTGACTACTATGAAAAAAGTCATCGCTACTATAAAAAAAACTCATCCGCACTATAAAGGTTCATAGTAGCTACTATGAAAAAAGTCATCCCTGCTATGAAAAAACTCATCCGCACTATAAAGGTTCATAGTAGCTACTATCAAAAAAGTCATCCCTGCTATGGAAAAACTCATCCGCACTATGAAGGTTCATAGTGGTTACTATGAAAAAAGTCATCCCTGCTATGAATAATCTCATCCGTGTTTAATAACCTGCTAGTTTCTCTCAAATATTTGACAGTAAACAACGCCACATTTCAACAAAACCACATTAATCTTTTACATTTGGCTTGCAAGGGTTAATTTTACGGCGTATGTCAATATTAAATACATCTGAAACATTCAAGAGGCTACGAAATCGCTACAGATTGGTGGTCATGAATGATGACACTTACGAAGAACTTATTACGTTTAAACTGGACAGACTCTCCGTTTACATTGCAATGAGCTCGATTTTCGTTATCTTGGTTAGCCTGACTATTGCCTTGATTGTATTTACACCCATGAAATACTACATACCCGGATATGGCAGTAAGAATAGCGAAACAGAATTTAAGATACTAAAGATTCGTACAGACTCATTGGAGCAGGTGATACGATACAACAATCAATACATTGATGGCGTTAAAAAGGTGTTGAATGGCACTTCTCCTGGCAAACTTGATACTGTAGCCATCAAGATTCCTAATGCAGAGGTAACAAATGATTAGTGGTTAGTGATAACACGTTCAGTACTATTCCACTTGCTTCTCACACTAATCACTAAACGTTAATCACCAATCGCTAAAAAATATGAAGTACGCTGGTCTTGCATCGCAGTTGTTGGTTAGTTTAGGGTTATCGGTATATGTAGGTATGTGGCTGGACAAGCACTTTATCAAATCGACCCCCATCTTTGTTTGGGTATTACCACTTTTTGTACTGACAGGAACAATCATTAAGATTATAAAAGATACTTCGAAATAATTACAGGCACAATGAAACACGACTACGGCAAACTATTATTCCCTTCACTTCTGGTATTTGCATCTGTTACAGTCATCTTTATGGCTGCTCCTCGCTTTTGGGATGGCCTAGGCATCAGCCATCGAGTGGTGGTGGTAGGCAATGTCCTGCTTTATGCCTTGTCTGCACTTACGGCATGGATGCACCTGAAAGCTGTGAAGAACCCAAGTCCGTATGTTTTCACCAACAGCGTGATGGGTAGTACGGTACTAAAGCTGGTGGTATTGGGCATTGCTACAGCCATTTATTTGATGATAGTAGGCAAAGACAAGAGCGTACTTGCTATATTTACCAACATGTTTCTTTACATCATCTATACTGTACTAGACGTAAAGACCGCTTTGATATTGAATAAAAAACAGTAATGCCCATTACAGAACATCCCATGCAGGCGCTTGCGGCATACTTGCCGGACAACACGTTCGAGCCTGTTGTAAACTATATTCATCAGTATAAAATACACCTTACCGTTACCCGTAAACGAAGGAGTGTATTGGGAGACTATCGTCATGCGGCAGGATGGGGTAACCATAAAATAAGCATTAACGGCAACCTGAATAAGTACGAATTTCTGATTACTTTTCTGCATGAACTAGCACACCTTTTCACCTTTGAACAATACAAGAACAGGGTAGAGCCACACGGAACAGAATGGAAAAACTATTATAGTCTGCTACTACAAGACTTTGTGAATAAGCAAGTTTTTCCTGCTGAGATAGAAAAGGCGTTGCAGAAGTCTATCAGGAATCCTTCTGCCACAGCAAATGGCGAAACAGAATTGCTGATGGTGCTCCGCAATTACAGTCAGCAATTACGTCCAGGTTATACCATAGTAGACAAGGTGCCCGATGGCGCTCAGTTTATTACAGACAATGGCAAGCAGTTTCAGAAAGTAGGGAAACGACGTAAACGATATGAGTGTGTGGAGGTGAAAACAGGACGTAGGTATTCTTTCAGTGGCTTGTCTGAAGTGAAGTTGGTAAATCCATCAACTTAAAAAGCAGTAATTCTCTCTAAACTAAATAGCTTCAACTTTGTCATTAATAAAAAATAAACAACATGAAATACATTTTATCTATTGCAGTCATTGCTGTATTTAGTGCCTTTACACTTTTACCAATCGGCAGCATTCATCAGTTTAAAGTAAAAAGCATCGATGGCGGTACGATAGACTTTTCTAAGTTCAAGGGAAAGAAGATACTAGTGGTTAATGTAGCATCGCAGTGTGGCTATACCCGTCAGTATGCAGGACTAGAAAAACTGTATGAAGCCAATAAAGATAAGTTGGTGATAGTAGGCTTTCCTGCCAACAACTTTGGCGAGCAAGAACCTGGTACAGACGGTGAGATTGTACAATTTTGTAAGGCAAGATTTGGTGTTACCTTCCCAATGGCGAGTAAGGTTAGTGTAAAAGGCGATGATACTGCCCCCATCTATAAATGGTTGACAAGCAAAGAACAAAATGGCGTATTGAATGCCACAATTGGTTGGAACTTCAATAAGTTTTTGTTAGATGAGAATGGGAAGATGCTAGCCTACTTCCCAAGTAAAGTAGAGCCGGACAGCGATGAAATAGGAAAATACCTTAAATAGTTGTTAGTGATTAGTGATTAGTGATTAGTTATTAGTTATTAGTGATTAGTTATTAGTGATTAGTGATTAATAAAATGGCGTATGAAATATTAATATTTCATACGCCATTTTTAATTGTAAGCTTTGTAATACACTAATAACTAATAACTAATAACTAATCACTAATCACTAATCACTAATAACTAATAACTAACCACTAATAACTATCCAAGTCTTACCTTGACCGCATTGGCATGTGCGTCTAATCCTTCGGCAGTTGCCATTTCTATCACTGTATTTCCTATGTTTTTAAGTCCTTGTTTGGTGAGTTGCTGAAAGGTTATCTTCTTCACAAAACTATCTACACTCACACCACTATAAGCCTTAGCGAAACCATTGGTAGGCAGGGTATGATTGGTGCCACTTGCATAATCCCCCACACTCTCGGGAGAGTAGTTGCCCAAGAAGATGGAACCTGCATTCACAATCTTCTCCCCTATTTCTGCAGCATATTGACAACTGATTATGAGGTGCTCTGCAGCGTATTCGTTGACGAGATCAATAGCCAGTTTTACATTTTTAACAATGATAGCCTTACTGTTCTCCAATGCTTTCAGCGCAATATCTTTTCTAGGCA
>CANGFK010000397.1 GCA_947452925.1 Chitinophagaceae bacterium
AAGAAGGTCTTTTTTCCAAATAAGAAGGTTCTTATTCCCAATAAGAAGGTCCTTTTTCCCAATAAGAAGGTTCTTTTTTCAAATAAGAAGGCTCTTTTTCCTAATAAGAAGGTTCTTTTTCCTAATAAGAAGGTTCTTTTTCCTAATAAGAAGGTTCTTTTTCCTAATAAGAAGGTTCTTTTTGGGGATAAACACATTGATAAGAGCCTTCAAACAGGGCAAATTAAAATTTCTATTTGGCAAATTAAATCGTCTACCTATACATTTGCAGCAGTTCTTTTTATTACTTATCAAGAAAGGCAGAGGGATTTGGCCCGATGAAGCCTTGGCAACCCAAACAAGTACACGCTTGTTTAGAAGGTGCCAACTCCACCCCAATTTGGGGAGAGATAAGTCAGTGCAGGTCTATTTTTTTTGAAAATTCCTTTGATTTTCTATAGTATTAATTGCCCGTCTGATTTATTTCGGACGGGCTTTTTTATTTCAGTCAACTGATCTCTGCATATTTATTACTGTTAACTGAATACTGTTTACTGAATTCTATATATGTCGAAGATTTTTAAGCACGAGGGATTATTTGAATTAGAGAGTGGCAAAAGCGTGAGAGACCTTCATTTGTCTTACACCACCATTGGCACACTGAACGAGCAAAAGGATAATGTTATCTGGGTATTTCATGCACTTACTGCCAATGACAACCCCATAGAATGGTGGCCAGGATTGGTTGGTGAGGGCTTTTTGTTTACGCCCGAAAAATATTTTATTGTTTGTGTAAATACGCCAGGCAGTTGCTATGGCAGTATTGGCCCATTGGAAATAAATGCCGAAACAGGAACGCCTTTTTACCACAGTTTCCCTTGGTTTACCACAAGAGATATGATAAAGGCATACCAACTGCTGAAAAAAGAGCTGGGCATCACCAAAATAAAATTAGGTCTTGGAGGTTCGATGGGGGGTCAGCAACTGTTGGAATGGGCAATTGATGAGCCCGAGCTGTTTGAACACATCATTCCAATTGCTACTAATGCAAAACACTCTGCTTGGGGTATTGCCTTCAATGCATCACAAAGAATGTGCATAGAAAATGACCATACCTGGAAAGAAGAGCAGCCTCATGCTGGTTTGCAAGGAATGAAAACCGCCCGTAGCATTGCCCTCATCAGCTATCGAAACCATGATACTTATGAGCATTTTCAGCATGGCATTACAGACAAAACAGCTTCTCATGCTGTAGACGAGCAGATTTTTAAAGCGGAAACTTACCAAAAGTATCAGGGAGAAAAGCTAGCTAAAAGGTTTAATGCTTTTAGCTATTACGCGCTCAGTAGGGGGATGGATAGCCACAATGTTGGCAGAGGCAGGGCTTCGGTAAAAGCTGCACTCAAACTAATAAAAGCTAAAACACTCGTCATTGGCATTTCTACAGACTTGTTGTTTCCTGTTCAGGAACAGGCATTTATTGCGCAGCATATTCCACATGCAAAACATGCTGTAATAGAATCTTTGTATGGACATGATGGTTTTCTTTTGGAATATGAGCAGATAGAAAAAGTAATAAGAGATTTTATGGGGGATATGTAATTTGTATTAGTACTACAAGCGTATCGGCATAACACTTAGGAATAATTAACAAAAAGGCGTTTCCAACGAATATCTATTTTGGATAAGTTTGCATCGGAATTACAATTTTGTAAATACGCTTCAAAACAAACAGCTTCGCCATGTCATTAATTAAACACATTCTTTGTGCCGTAGATTATTCAAACACCTCCTCCTATGCTTTTGAATATGCCTACGACACTGCAATTATCAGAAATGCCTCCCTCACAGTAGTACACGTTGTAGGTGCTCGGGAGGAAATGTCTTCTGTATCCTTCAAACAGATAGAAGACGAGTTAGCAAATTGGGTTTCAGAAAGAAATCCCAGTAAGATGGCTATCAAACAAGAAATCTTTTTCGGAATTCCCTACGTAGAAATTATGCAGGCAGTAACTGATCTGAAACCCGATCTGGTTGTATTGGGTAACAAAGGACACAACATTCATGATCATTTTTTTATTGGTCATGTGGCTGAGAAAGTGCTTCACAATACCGACTTACCAGTTCTACTGATTAAAGCACCTGTAGAGAAAAAGTAAAATAGGCTCAGTAACAAACATCCCGAAGGCAAATGCTTTCGGGATATTTGTTTACAAGACCTTAGCAATCCTTTTATTACTACTAATAATCCAGCTCCTAGAAAAAACAAAAAAGGGGTATTCTCGCAGAGAATAGCAGCAAAAAAGCATTGCAGCCCACTGTTTTAACTATCCAAAACCGTAAATCTGTGAATTATACAAATCTCAGTAAGAATAGTATAACAAAATAGAAAGCCTCTCCGACCACCTTCGCTTCTAACAATAAAAAATAGAAATGATGAGAATGAACACAAAATTTTTAATGGCTTTCCTAGTATTTAGCGTTGGCACGCTAACAAAGCCTCAAGCGCAGTTTAGCATAAGTTTCAATGTTGGATTGCAACCCGTTTGGGGGCCAGTTGGATATGAAAGAGCCGATAACTATTATCTACCCGACATTGAAACTTATTACAATGTATCCAACAGACAGTATACTTACCAAGTAAATGGCAGGTGGGTAACTACCTTTTCTCTGCCACCCAATCACAGAGATTATGATTTATATTCAGGTCATAAGGTGGTAATTAATGGTTCTAGGCCTTATTTAAGACATGACCTCTATCGTAACAGGTATTCTAATTTCCGCAACAGGCACGATCAATCTGTGATTAGGGACAGCAGAGATAGTCGCTATTTTGAAAACAAAGATCATCCGAGACACGGGGAATGGAAGGGGAACGGACATGATAACAGAGATAAAAATCGTGGTGGTGGTGACAAACATGATAACCGAGGAGACGACCATGGCAATGGGAAAGACAACGGACACCACGGCAAATAATGTTGAAAAGAGAGATAAGTTTAAACTTTATCTCTCTTTTTTTGCCTCTTGAATATCTCTCACAGTCTGATTGACTTGATAATCTAATATTTTCACTTTAGCCTGCCCTATTACCTGCTCTTGGTAGATACTATTGTGACCGGAAAATAAATAAGAAACTACACAAGCAATAGCGACATAGACTCCACAATTACTACCAAACAGCTCCATGGCCATAACGCTACAAGCGAGTGGAGTATTGGTTGCCCCGGCAAATACCGCGACAAAACCCATCCCTGCTAATAATCCTGTGGGTAATGGAATAAAAAAAGACAAGGCATTGCCCAATGCAGCTC
>CANGFK010000398.1 GCA_947452925.1 Chitinophagaceae bacterium
CTTTTATGCATTTTCTCAGACTAAGGTATTTGTGTTTAAAATGAGTTGTCTTATTCTTGATGAATCCTAATTTAGATTGCTTCAATCACTTCCTCACAAAAAAATATAAGTCTAAAAGGAACTCAATCAAAAAATGATGACTAACATTGCCACTTAATTATAAAACGATAAATAGTATTTATGAAAAAGATTCAGGTATTAACATTTGCCTTGACACTTCTAACGGTAGCAAGCATTGCACAGACTAAAACTGTTGCGTTAGATTATTATTTCAACCACGAATTCAAGAAAAGTAAAGATGGTAAGTTTACAAGTGAACGCTTTCATTACACTTGGGAAGACAAAGACCAAAGTGGTTACAGCAACTGGGGCGACATTTTAAAAAAGGATGGCTTTGCTTTGAAAAGTCTAGAAACAGCACCGACTGAGGAAAGCTTAAAGGGTACTTCAGTTTATCTGATGGTGGATCCGGATAATGAAAAGGAAACGCCAAAGCCTAACTATGTACAACCGGAACACATTAAAGCCTTGAAAAAATGGGTGAAAGAAGGCGGCGTTTTGGTGATAATGATGAATGACAGCACCAATTGTGAGTTTGAACATGTAAAACCATTAACTGCAGCTTTCGGAATCAAACTAAATCAGGACAGCAGAAGTCATGTTTATGATAGTAAATATGAAATGGCTGCATTCTATGTTCCTACTGGTGACACTATCTTCAAATCAGCTAAGAAAGTATACCTTAAGGAAGTAACCTCTTTGACCTTGTCTAAAACGGCAAAGCCAATATTGGTGCACCAAACAGAAAAGTACACCGTTGCTGCTGCTGCTAAAGTAGGCAAAGGAACGGTTGTGGTAGTGGGGGACCCTTGGTTTTACAACGAATACCTGAACGGTAGGTTGGGTACCGACAAAGGCTGGGATAATGATAAAGCTGCTGATGACTTTAGCAAATGGCTATTCAGTATCAGCAAATAATATTTCGGCAGTAGATTAAACAGCCACAAAGACACCAAGTCTTTAAGGAGCATAAAGAAGAAATAAAGAAATGAATAAATTTCGCTTTCTTCTTTGTGCTCCCTTTTTTTAGAGCGTCAGGCGCAAAAATGTTATTATGAAAAAACTAATTGTCTCCACTTTTCTATTGATGATAGTAGCAGTTGTTGATGCGCAACTAAAACAACCTATTGATGCTTATAATATCAAGTGGACAGACTTTAGTAATGATTCGCAAGAGTCGCTCCCGATAGGCAATGGCGATATTGGCCTGAATGTATGGACGGAAAAGAGTGGCGACATCCTTTTTTACATCGGCAAGAGCGACGCATGGAGCGAAGCTAACAATACACAACTAGTGAAAGTAGGGAAAGTGAGGGTAACATTGAGCCCGAATCCTTTTGCGTCTGCAATAGATTTCTTGCAGTCCCTACACCTTGGTGATGGAGAAATTGTGATAAAAGGTGGTGGCACAACAGTGCGTGTTTGGGTAGATGCCAATGCCCCCGTAATACGCGTCGAGTCTCAGTCGGCACAGCTTACTACTATGAAAGTAACGCTTGAGCCTTGGCGTGCCACAGCTGTAAACAAGGTAAGTGCTGATGTGGTTGTGCCCTCTATTGCCCCTACAATAACTTGGTATCACCGGATAGAAAATACCAATCTGCCAAGTAATCACAACACTTTTGGTGCCGTTATTAAAGGATCTAACTTGACTAAAGGGGAGGGAAACACCTTGGTTTCCACAGCCCAGAAAAGTAACAGGGTTTCGGTCTATCCGCTTACTGCCGTTACAGAAAGTGCAAAAGACTGGATTACGCAGGTTACTAATCTTGTTGCAATAAACGAAAAAACTAATGTTGAAAAAGCACGTGCCGCTCATCAGCAATGGTGGGCTGATTTCTGGAACAGAAGCCATATCTACCTAAAGGGGGACACGACTGCCGAGAAAGTGGCTATGGGCTACAACCTGCAACGATACCTGGATGCTTGCAGTAGCAGAGGGGCATATCCTATTAAGTTTAATGGCACCATCTTTAATATGGACAATCCCAACAATACCAAAAAAGAAAAAGGAAGTAAAGTGGAAATCCCAGATCCTTTTGATGCCGATATGCGCGCTTGGGGTGGTATGTATTGGTTTCAAAATACAAGACCTATGTATTGGCCCATGCTTGCCGCAGGGGACTACGACTTGATGTTGCCCTTATTTAAAATGTACAAGGGTATGCTACCGCGAAATAGTGCCAACGTGAAAGAATTTTATGGTCACGATGGGGCTTATTTTCAAGAGACTGCTCCTTTTTGGGGTGGAGTTCCTCATTTAACAAAAGAAGAAAAAGGGGTATATACCAAGCATTATTACCTGCCCATCCTGGAGTTGAGCACCATGATGCTGGATTATTATCACCATACCAACGATAATGCTTTTTTAAAGGAAACATTGTTGCCGGTTGTAAATGCCGGACTCACCTTCTATGATCAGCATTGGGGCAGGGATGCCAATGGCAAATTGTTTTTAGATTCTGTCAACTCGATAGAAATGTATTGGAAGGTGGTAAATCCAACACCTGATATTGCGGCCTTACATTTTATTATACCACAGTTATTGGCTATTCCAACAGGGTTGGTAGATGTAAAAAGCCGTCAGCTTTGGGAACGAATGTTGAAAGAACTTCCCGAAATACCGATAGGGGAGAAGAATGGTAAGCAAATAATACTTCCATACGCAGGTCCCCAAACTGCACCAGCACACAATACAGAGAATCCAGGACTATATGCCATCCATCCTTTCAGGGTATATGGGTTGGGGAAACCGAACTTGGATATTGCGTTGAACACGTATAAAGAAAGGGGCATTAAACGCGCCAAATGCTGGCATCAGGATGCTTTGGACGAAGCCTATCTAGGCTTGGCAAACGAAGCCCAAAGAGATGTTACTGCCACCCTGACAAATAAAGAACCTCGCATGAAGTTTCCTGCTTTTTGGGAGAAAGGTCACGACTATGCACCTGATGCCGACAATGGAGGCAATGGGCAACATGCTTTGCAACTGATGCTGCTACAATCGGAAGGGAAGAAGATAACGTTACTTCCTGCTTGGCCAAAAGAATGGGAAGCAGACTTTAAACTTCACGTTGATTTAAACACTACTGTTGAAGGTCATGTGAAAGATGGAAAGATCTCAAACCTTAAAGTAACTCCCAAGAGCAGGGAAGCAGATATATTTGTTCGCAAAGATTAGAATGGAAGTATGAGTTTAATTTTGTTGAGTAGCCTTACTCGCAATTTGAA
>CANGFK010000399.1 GCA_947452925.1 Chitinophagaceae bacterium
ATAAAATATACTCCAAGGTTAGCAGATAAATATTCTCAGGAAGTTATTCCTGCCTTGATGAAAAAGTTTCAGTACAAAAGCGTAATGCAAGCACCAAAGTTGCAAAAGATTTGTATTAACAGAGGTGTTAATGGCGCTGTAACTGACAAAAAATTGGTTGATATTGCTGTTGAAGAATTGGCAACCATAACTGGTCAAAAATCAGTACCTACTTATTCTAAGAAAGACATCTCAAACTTCAAATTGCGTAAGGGTATGCCAATTGGGGCTAGAGTTACACTACGTGGTGAGAAAATGTTCGAATTTTTGGATAGGTTAGTTTCTGTAGCATTACCTCGTGTTAGGGATTTTAAAGGAGTTAGTGACAAGGCTTTTGATGGCCGTGGTAACTATACTTTGGGTGTTACTGAACAAATTATATTTCCTGAAATTGATATTGATAAAGTAAATAAAATTACAGGATTAGATATCACTTTTGTAACTACAGCTACAAGTAATGAAGAAGCTTACGAGTTGCTAAAGGAACTTGGTATGCCTTTCAAGAACATTAAAAAAGAAAACGTTTAAATAATACAAAATGGCGAAAGAATCAATTAAAGCTAGGCAAAGGAAGCGTGAGAAAATGGTTGCAAAGTTTGCACAAAAAAGAGCGGCTCTAAAAGCGGCTGGCGATTTTGCTGGTTTGGATTTACTTCCTAAAAACGCTTCTCCTGTAAGACTTAAGAATCGTTGTCAACTAACAGGAAGACCTAAAGGATACATGCGTTATTTTGGAATTTCGCGCGTTATCTTCCGAGATATGGCTCTGAATGGTAAAATACCTGGAATCAAGAAAGCAAGCTGGTAGTTTCTACCTTCGTTTGAATTGAAATTTAATTTTTACAAAGTATTAATATTAGAAATATGGTTACTGATCCTATTGCAGATTTTTTAACAAGGATTCGGAATGCTCAAATGGCTGGACATAGGATTGTTGAGATTCCTGCTTCAAATTTGAAGAAGAGAATTACGGAAATTTTATACGAGCAAGGTTAAATTTTAAAATACAAATATGAAGATTATACAAAGCAAGGTTTGATTAAAATTGCCTTAAAATATGATCCAACTAGCAAACAACCAGCTATACGTTCATTAGAGCGTGTTAGTAGGCCAGGTTTAAGGCAGTATGCTAAACCTTCTGAAATAAAAAGAGTTATTAATGGTTTGGGTGTTGCTATTGTTAGTACATCAAAAGGTGTTTTGACAGATAAACAAGCTAAGGCTCAGAATGTAGGTGGTGAGGTACTTTGCTACATTAGTTAATTAATTCTATCTTATTTGACAATTAAGCCTTTTAGTCGGGGCTGAAAACAGATTATAATAATAACATAAATAAGTCGACTATGTCTCGTATAGGTAAAAAACCAATTGTAATTCCAGCAGGAGTAACAGTTGAAATAGGGAAAGATAATATTGTCTCTGTAAAAGGGCCAAAAGGCCTTTTGAAACAAGCAATTGACAGGGATATTAAACCTGAAATCGTAGGTAATGAATTGATAATTTCACGTCCTACAGATCAAATTCGCCACCGTGCTATGCATGGATTGTACAGGTCTTTGTTAAGCAATTTGGTAACTGGTGTTACTGCTGGGTACAAAAGAGACTTAGAGTTAGTGGGTGTTGGTTACAAAGCTGCTAATACTGGAAACATATTAGACTTAGCCTTGGGATACTCTCATAACATAATTTTTGAAATTCCTAGTGAATTGAAAGTTACTACTGTAACTGAGAAAGGTAAGAATCCTATCATTTCTCTTGAAGGAATCGACAAACAATTAATCGGTCAAGTTGCTGCTAAACTTAGAAGTTTGCGTAAACCAGAACCATACAAGGGTAAGGGTGTGAAATATGTTGGTGAGGTCTTGAGAAGAAAGG
The DNA here is from genome assembly GCA_947452925.1 of Chitinophagaceae bacterium. GTDB lineage: Bacteria > Bacteroidota > Bacteroidia > Chitinophagales > Chitinophagaceae > Parasediminibacterium. The sequence goes on from CANGFK010000399.1 coordinate 1,915, forward strand.
CGGGTAAGGCAGCAGGTAAATAATTAAGATAATTTATCCGGCAGAATCGGATATTTAAATACAAAAAAAATGAATACTAAATTAGTTCAAAGACAAAAAATTAGATATAGAATTCGTAAGAAAGTATCTGGTACTGCTTCAAAGCCTCGTCTTTCAGTTTTCAGGAGTAATGCAGAGATTTATGCCCAATTAATTGATGATGAGAATGCAGTAACTCTTGCAGCATCTTCTTCAAAAGAGAAGGATATTGTAGCTCAGAAAGTTCCAAAGGTTGAAAAATCTAAACTAGTTGGTGCTTCAATAGCTCTAAAAGCTAAATCTCTAGGATTAGAAACTTGTGTTTTTGATCGTGGTGGAAACCTTTATCATGGTCGTATCAAAGCTGTAGCTGATGGTGCTAGAGAAGGTGGATTACAATTTTAATAAAAATAATTAATTTAGAAATATGTCTAAACCATTAGATTCTAAGATTAAAGCAGGTGGTGAAGTCGAATTAAAAGACAAAGTAGTTGCGATAAATCGTGTTGTTAAAACAACCAAAGGTGGTCGTACTTTTAGTTTCTCTGCTTTGGTTGTAGTTGGTAACGAAGCTGGTATTGTTGGTCAGGGCTTAGGAAAAGCTAAGGAAGTTCAAGAAGCTATCGTTAAGGGTATTGAAGATGCAAAAAAGAATCTTGTAAAGGTTCCTATTTCACACGGTACTATACCACATGACCAACTAGCAAAAGCGGGTGCTGCAAAAGTACTTATCAAACCTGCTGCCCATGGTGCTGGTGTTATTGCGGGCGGTAGTATGCGTGCAGTTTTAGAAAGTGCTGGAATTACCGACGTATTGGCTAAAAATCTTGGTTCAGCTAATCCGCACAATGTAGTTAAAGCTACTATTAAAGCTTTGTCTTTGTTGCGTGAGCCAATTGAAATTTCTAAAACTCGTGGAGTTAAGTTAAGCAAAGTATTTAACGGTTAATAATCTAGTAGATTATCAATTATACATTTTTTATGAATATTAAGATAACACAAGTAAAGAGCGGTATAGACAGATCTGAGCGTCAAAAGAAGACTTTGGTTGCTCTTGGCTTGAGAAAATTGAATGCGTCTCGTGAAGTAGAAGCTACTCCACAGATCCTAGGAATGGTTAAGAAGGTTAGTCACCTTGTAAAAGTTGATACCATTACCGAAGCGCCTAAAACTCCTGCTAAGAAGAAAGCTGCTGATAAAGTTGCGAAAGCAGAGTCTACAGTAGTGGCTGAAGTAGCTAAGGAAGCTTCTCAAGACGAAGCATAATTAAATAATTTTTTTAACAAGCGAGGGGGTGATACCCCGTAAGTGCAAAAT
>CANGFK010000400.1 GCA_947452925.1 Chitinophagaceae bacterium
AAACTATTTCCTTACCAGAAAGTTTTGCCGGAGGTGCAACATCCTGCAGCACATTTTTATTCTGATTTCCAGATTGTAATTGTTGTGGGGTACTTGTCATTTTACTTCTTGAGATATATGAATAAAGCCAACGTTGTTGAAATAATTCCCACTACGCTCGTAATGAGAGAGACATTGGTAAGGAAAGTTTGATTGGTTTGTTGTCTGATTTTTTGTATAGTGGGCTCTACAAAAATCAAATCATTCTGTCTGAGGAAATAGTAGGGTGATTTATAAATGTTGTGAGAGCGGATATCAATCCTTGCAAAATCTCTTTGTCCATTATCTTCTCTTACAATTAAAATATTATCTTTTCGACCGGTATAAGGGATATCCCCAGACATGGTTATTGCTTCGAGAATGGTCAACTTGCCATCGGGAATCTGGAGTATACCAGGATGTCCTACTTCTCCCATTACGATAATTTTGGCATTGGCATATTGTACCGTTACAATTGGGTCTACTAGAAATTTGTTTAAAGAATCCAAAAGCATGCTTCTTACTTCTGTTAGTGTTTTGCCTTCTACACTCAATCTGCCGAACTGAGGGAATAGTATGGAACCATCCCGCTCTACAAGATAGCCAGTAGCCGTAGCACTTGCCATTCCAGAGCCAGCCACAGACAGGTTATAGGGAATAGCTGATTCGGGATTTAAAGCAGAAACCTGAATGGAAATTCTATCATCCACTTTGATTGTAGCCGAATATCTGGATAGCATCCGCTGGGTACTATCTAGCGCATCATTGAAATACAATTGTTCCTGCAATTTTTTTTGATAATTACAAGAAGAAAAAAACACAGCAGACATTGCTAAGAGAAGATATAACTGAGTTTTCATTTTAATTATTTGAATGTTTACTATTTTCCACAATCGATTGATTATTACACAGCTTCGCCACCTCACTCACAAGCCTGCATGCAAAACTTAACGAAAAGGTAATAGCCAGCAATACGGTATCAATATAAATAACAAGGTTTTAGACAGAAATAAAATAATCACCCTATCCAGATAATAGTAAATGACGTTGTTATATTTCCTGACTAAAACCTTTTATACGCATATTTTTCGAATACCTTACTAAGCCCTATCTAACTGACAAGGCAACAAATATAGCAATTGCTGATGTTTACTTATCAATTGACAAAATATTGGCATTTTTTACTTTTATTGTATTCAAAGAAAAAACTTAAGTTACAGAAGAATAAAACACATTTTTTGCATCAAAACCCAACAAAAAGAAGTGTTTTTAGGAGGTGTCCTTACTTTTTATTACCTCAATAACTTCAATTTTACCATATCTATCCTAGTCTCGGTGACAGTCAGGATACTAAACTGATAATTCTCGATAATAATTATTTCTCCTTGCTTAGGGATTGTCTCAAATTGATTGATGATATAACCACTCAACGTTTCGGACTCCTGCACAGAGAATGCTAAATCGTACTTTCCCATGATGTAATCTAGCTCCAATCGCCCGCTGAAAATAAATTCGTCTTCTGCAATTTGCTTGTCCACAAACTCCTCTGTGTCGTACTCGTCTTGTATTTCGCCAAAAATTTCTTCCAGCAAATCTTCCATCGTTATTATTCCTGCGGTGCCTCCAAATTCATCCACCACCCATGCAATACTTTTTTGCTCTTTAGTGAACTTATTAATTAAATCGGTCACACCCATTGTTTCTGGCACAACAGGTATTGGATGAAGGATTTCAGTGATTGAACCTGGCTTTTTAAATAAATCCAACTGATGAATGTAACCTGCAATATTGTCGATATTAGTTTTGTAAACAATCAGTTTACTAAGTCTTGTTGATGTGAAAAGCTTTGAAGCTTCTTCAATGGTTGTACTTATTTCGATGGCTTCTATCTCTGTACGGGGTACCAGACATTGCCTTATTTTAATACTTGGCAGTCCCAAAGCATTCTCAAACAAATCGGTATTCAAATCGCTCTTTTTCTCTTCCAGTTCTTTTACGGGCTGAAAGAAATGTTGTAAGTCTACCTTGTTGAAGGCGTTCTTTTTATCACCCATTTTCAGGTTGAAAATATATTTCAATATCCAATGAGCGATACCTACAAAGAAGTCGGTAATCGGTAGAAGTGTCTGATAGAAGAAGTTGGCGGTGGAAGCAAAGAATCGCAATAACCGATCTGCTTTAGCCCTGAATATTGCTTTAGGAAAAAATAATCCAAATATAATCAATACGAAAGCTGATATCAACGTATCGAAGACGAGCCGAAAATATTCATTTTGTATCCTCAATGGATTCCACAAAGTGGCTTTTAATAGCCCATCAAACAGGAGTCCGTAGCAGACTAAAAAGATATTGAGACCTATCAATCCAGTGCCAATGAAGTGCGCTGGACGTTCCATGAATTTGGAGATGAGAATACCACTACGTTTGCCTTGTTTCTTTTTCAGCTCAATGCTTAATCTGTTGGCACTGATGAAAGCAATTTCGTACCCCGCAAAAAATGCGATAAACAAAAGGCATAAAACAATTCCTATGATGAGTAATGTACTTGTTGTCATTATGAAGACGAATATAGGAAAACTGTTGTAGAAACAATTTACCCAAATAAAAAAAGCCGGGTAGAAACCCAGCACTTACCGATAAATCTTGTATGAATATGAAGAAAATCTACCGGATTGTAATTTTTTTATTGCCCCTAGTAGTTAGGGGTGTGCCCCCAAGCTTCTGGGGTATACCCCTTTTTCTTCGGGGGCAACCGCTTTTTCTTTGGGGCATTCCCCAAATCGTCTGGGGGTATCCGCTTAAGTTTAGGGGTATTCCCCAAATCTTTAAAGACATCCCCCTTTTTGAATGGGGACAAATCGTTTATACTAAGAAGCTGTTTGAGTTAATTATTTGATATTCCTTATGCGGTTTAATATTAACTGTAACTGCGTTAAATTTTTCGCCTTAGGCGTTGGACTATGGCTACAAAATTTGCCTTGTTCCAGTTAAATAAACGCTCATAAGTAATTCTAAACAATTAACTCAAACAGCTTCTAAAACTACTTGAAATCTACTGTGCAATTCTGACATTTCATATCTATTGCAGCCCCTTTTCCTGTGCCTACGGTTGCTGAAAATTTACTATCAGTTGAACTTTTATCACTTCCAAAAGCTTCATCTAATGCCTTCATTTTTTCCTCTAGTGTTTCCTTTAGACTGGAGGATGTTTTAAAAGCTTTTCCGGTGTAA
>CANGFK010000401.1 GCA_947452925.1 Chitinophagaceae bacterium
AAATAGAAGGGATGAAAGACATTCAGATTGAAAAAGCAACCCCAAACGATGTTACCAGACTACAAGAGGTGAGTAAAACAACCTTCTGGGAAGCATTTGCATCGGTAAATACAGAAGAGGACATGACTAAATATCTTACGGAAAGTCTTTCCTTACAAAAGCTTTCCGTTGAGCTAACTGATGAGAATGCGGCTTTTTATTTTGCTACTTTAGAGGGTGATACAATTGGTTACCTCAAGCTAAACTTTGGGGCATCTCAAACTGATATCAAAGATCCAAACGCTACTGAGATAGAAAGAATCTATATATTGAAAGCGTATCAGGGTCAGAATATTGGTCAGCATTTGTTAGATAGAGCTATTGAGATTGCCAAGCAGAAAGAACATCAATATATTTGGCTAGGGGTTTGGGAAGAGAACAGAGGCGCAATTCGCTTTTATGAAAGAAATGGCTTTGTAGTATTTGGAAGGCATACTTTTATGTTGGGAAATGATGAACAAAAGGATGTTCTGATGAAGTTGCAACTGAGCGATACCCCCTAAATAACAACCTTAATTCCGTTCTCAATAACAAATTACTCAGCAATGCAAGACATAAACTACATATTTGAGGATTATCTTATTACAACCGATAAGACAAAACTGGATATTATCGCTATCCACGATTTTTTATCTAATCATTCAGGTTGGAGCAATAATATATCAATAGAAAGAGTAGAAACCGCCATCAATCATTCACTCAACTTTGGTCTTTTTCACCAACAAAAACAAATTGGCTTTGCAAGGGTCATCTCCGACTATTCTACAATTGCTTACCTCGGTGACATTTATGTATTGGAAGAATACAGAGGAAAGGGACTCTCAAAAAAACTGATGGATATTGTAATGCATCATCCCAATCTTCAAGGTCTTAGAAGATGGATATTACTTACTTCAACTGCCGATTGGCTGTATGAGAAATATGGTTTTACTAAGCTGCCTAAACCAGAAATCTACATGGAGCTTTTCAATCCTGATGTATATAAAACACAATAAACTAAAGGCTTAATAATCTACTAAAACTCAATTCCAAAAACACTGAAAAAAAATAGAATAAAGTAACCCTTTATCTTGTCCAATATTTCGTTAAAACCCTTAACTGTGAAGGGTTTGGTAAAACAATAAGACTTAAAGAAAACACCCACAAAATGGCAGGTTACTTTATTGACTGATACGTATCAACAATAAATTAATCACAATTTAAAACAAACAAAAATGAAAAAGGGAATGATCGCTATTGCAAGCGTTATTGCAATAACATTTACAGTAGTGTCTTGCGATTTGGTTAACCCTGCTCCTGCTCCAAAGCCAGGTGTAGATTCTCCCAAGACAGTCATAGACACCACAATGAAAGATAGCGCTAAAACTGCTATTGATTCTATCAAGAAGTAATGGTAGACAACAAGCTATCTTGAAAAAGACCATCCTCAACAGGATGGTCTTTTTTTATCGTTAATTTTCAGACTATTATCTGAAAAAACAAATGATTCAAGATGCTAAATGTTCAAGAGTGCCTGCCTAGATATTGAACAATCTCATAAATTATGACAAAAATCATCAATAAATGATTATTTAGTGCAACTATTAGACTATTATGTTATATTGCAATTGTAAAGGCTAAAAGAAAGTATATATTTGACCATATCTCTCTTAAAACCCAAGAGTGTTAATTTAGGTATCTGATTGATGATTTAGACTCATTTAATGAATAAACAATCTACCCTTAAACTCAATAGCAAAGGAACAATTGTTTCTTTTTCCTCATCCGATGCAGCATTTCTGGCTGCTTTGAGTCCCAAACAGGGATACAATTTCTTTGAGCAGGTAGGTAACGATCAATCAAAAAAAACATTGCTAACCCATATCCAGCCCCTATTCTCATCGGGAGAAGCAATAGATTTCACAATAAACATTTCGGGTACACTCTTTTCAGTTACTGCAATTGGACTTGCAAACGAGGAGGTGGTGACTTCCTGGAAAGTGCTAAGAAAAGAAAATAGAGAAAAGCAAAAAAAGCTAAGCATTGAACCTCTAGTTCTAAGTACGCTCTCAGACCTTGCCTTTCAGAATTCTATCAGCCCCAAGACCCTATTCTTAATTGATGGTAGCATTATTGACTTTAATAAAGCTGCAAGTGACCTGTTGGGATATACCCAAGAAGAGTATTGCGACCTTACTATTTTCGACCTTTCAATCAGGCATACACCTCAATCTTGGGAAAAGCGTTGGGATGTACTTAAAGAAAATAAGCAACAGACTATACACTCAAAACTGAAAAGAAAGGATGGTTCTGTGATAGATGTAGAGATACATACAGAGATTTTTAAACTAAATAAAATGGAAGTTGGTCTGTGTACCTTCACAGACATAACAAATATTTTACAATTAGAAAAAGAACTTACCCTTGTAGACTTTGCATTCAAGCATAGTTCTATGCCACAACACTTCCTAAACAAAGATGGCAGTGTTTATGATTGCAACGAAGCTGCTTGCCATCTATTTGGTTACTCAATTGAAGAATACAAAAAATTGTCAATATTCGACTTCACCCTGAGACATGATGAAGAGCCCTGGGCTATGCGTTGGGAAGAAATCAAAAAAGGAAATGCAAAACCTTACACAATAAACTTAAAGAAAAAAGACCACTCCGTCATACGAGTCGAAATACGTGGTGAAATATTACAGTTTGGCGATAAAGAATTACTGTTCGGCAACTTGAGTGATGTTACAGAGTCAATTAAAGTAGATGAACAGCTGAAACTGATAGATTTTTCTCTCAAAAAAGTTGGGACAGCTATTGTCTATTTCAATTCAAATGGTTCAATTTACGATTTCAATAAAGCCTTTTCAGATTTGTATGGCTATGAGGATTATGAGGTTCGTAACAAAACAATATTTGACTTTGGAACAGGATTCACACTAGAATATTGGGAGCAATATTGGAATACGCTAAAAAAGAATGGCGAAATATTTCTGAATTCTAAAAGGCAAAGAAAGGACGGGACATGGTTTGACGTAGAGATACGAGCCAATTACATAAAATATGGAAACCTTGAACTCAACTGCGCCATTGTTACTGATATTACCGAGAAAAAAAGAATTAATGACCAGCTAAGACTAGTCGACTTCGGCTTCAGGAATGCATCTACAGCTATCCTATTGGTAGATGATGCAGGTAATATTTATGACTTCAATGAGGCATCTTG
>CANGFK010000402.1 GCA_947452925.1 Chitinophagaceae bacterium
GTCCCCAGAAGTACAGGTAAGCAGCAACCAACAAGTTTATGTGAGAGGTAATCAACAGTCTTAGACTCCAGGCTTTATCTACTTTATCAAAATGTTGATCTGCTTCAACATTTACTCTTATGATGTTGATGACTAAAAAAATAATCATCGCCCATCTCATCAAACTGTGTAATCCTAGTAAGCCACTGTACATAATTTTGTTGTTTTATTGTTGTTTAAATAATGTCAATCTTGGAATATAATTTTTAAATATATTGCAATAATAGGCTACTATCATCAAAAAGCAATGAGCCTAAGTACTTTATTCTTCAATAATTTTCTAAAAGGAAAATACAAAATCAGCATTTATATTAAAAATTATAAAACATTATGCTCCCCTCAAAGGTTCATTCTCTATTATTTATTTGACTGGGGTTAATAAGTTTATTGTTAAAAATGGCATTGCTAGTTCCCTACCTATTATTTTTGCCGAATGAAAAAATGGTATTTCGTATTGTTCATTGCTCTTTTTGCGCATTGTAAAAACAATAACGACCAAAAGGGCTCTCCCGAGAAAAGTAAGGATGTTCTTGACGAACATATCAAAGATTTAGCCACTCAGGTGTCCAAAAAGCCCGATAGTGTGGGTCTTCGGTTCAACTATATCACAGCACTTGATAGTGCTGGCAACTACAAGCTAGCCATTGCGCAGCTAGATTCATTAATTATCCGCGACAAGGGTAACTATGGCCTTTGGTATAAGAAGGCTCAGATCTGTCAGCATGCAGCTGATACTGCAAGTGCCATCACCTACTACAATACGGCTGTCAGCATCTACCCAGCCCCCGAAGGTTTGCTTGCTTTGGCTAATTTATATGCCGAAACAAGAAATAGTAAAGCACTAAACACCTGCCAACAGATTGATGAGATGCGCCTTGGGAGAGAATACGACGCCTATACGGCTTTCTTTGCTGGCATTTACTTCTCTCGTACTGGCAATAAGGAAAAAGCCCTCTTCTTTTTCGATAAAAGTATCAACAATAACTACACTTTCATGGATGCTTACCTCGAAAAGGGTTATGTTTATTACGATACCAAAAAATATGACAAAGCATTGGCCGTATTTGCTTTGGCTTGTGAGGTTCGCAATCGCTTTGCCGACGCCTATTATTGGCAAGGCAAATGCTATGAGGCTATGAATAAAAAAACAGAGGCTGTTGCAAAGTACCAACAGGCCTATGACATCAATAATACATTGGTAGAAGCACAAGACGCCATCAAACGCCTGAAGTAATGGGTTGATCTGGTCTTTTTTCTCCATCAAATTAAAATAAATACTACATGGCTATCATCGCCCCTTCCCTATTGGCATCTAACTTTTTACGATTAGAAGATGAATGTAAAATGCTAAACCAGAGCAGTGCAGACTGGTTTCATCTGGATGTGATGGATGGTAGGTTTGTGCCCAATATCAGTTTTGGTTTGCCCGTTATTGAACAGATTCGTACAGCAACCACCAAAACTTTGGATGTTCACCTGATGATTGAGGAACCAGAGAAATACGCTGAGGCCTTTGCCAAAGCAGGTGCTAACATCCTTACCGTACATATTGAAGCTTGCCGCAACCTGCACCGCAACATACAGCAGATAAAGGGGTTGGGCATGAAAGCTGGTATTGCTTTGAATCCACATACGCCCGTTAGTTCTTTGGTTGATATTATTGAAGATATTCAGTTGGTTACTTTGATGAGTGTTAACCCTGGTTTTGGGGGACAATCGTTTATTCCGTACACCTTACAGAAGATACAGCAACTGAGTCAGCTGATTGCCGAGAGGGGTGTGCAAGTAGACATTGAGATTGATGGTGGCGTTACCCTTGCAAATGCCAAAACGATATTAGATGCGGGCGCAACAGTTCTGGTTGCGGGAAATACGGTTTTTAAATCGGCTAATCCAGTAGAGACTATTGCCGCTTTGAAGGCACTTTAGGGTTATTTTCCCTAATTCTATCTTACAATCATTTTATCTACCCACTGTTTTTTGGTAGCTATGTTGATGAGGCGGACGTAATAGATACCACTCACCACGTTTGGGGGCATTGTGATTTCAATTGATTCTTTATTGAAGGTAGTACTGTGCTTTTCTGCGTAGTACAAGCGCGATTTATTATCCAAAAGCTCTACTTCATATTCACCAGCGGTGGAAATGACCAGATGGAAGCTCGAATTTCTACCAACAGGATTGGGATAAATAATAGCTAAGGGCGTTTTAAAGAAATTATTTATTACCGGAATCGTATCCCTTACTGAAAGCTTTTTAGGTTTCACCCTACAAACAAATCCTCCCATATCTATTTTCCCTTTAGTGTATGGATATGAAACAACAACCACCTCATCCAACATCTTTTTCTTTTCCCTAAGCACAATCATTTGTTCATCGGGTTTATTCCTATCTATCAGTACCTCTTTATTTTCATGCCCCACATGTGCGACGACAATAGTAAAAGTGTCTGTGGGAGTATGTAGCCGCAATGTAAATCTTCCCGAACTATCCGAAGTAGTAGCGTAGGGTAATCCCTTAGTGCTGATGGTTGCACCCCACAAAGGCTTTCCTACAGAGTCAATAACCATCCCCTTCAGGTGCATATCCCCTCCTATTGTCATCCTCACTTTACCCTTCGTTAACCTCAAACTATCCTTTGGTGTAACCGATGTATTTATGGGGTCATTATTGCCTTTAACCAGCTGTGCTGTCGATTTATTAGTCAATAAAAACAAGGCTGAAATAGAAGCAAGCCAATAGCGCCAGTTCTTCTTAGGCTCCAATTGTGTTTCTATCAGTGGGCGAAGTAATTGCTCTGAATGAAAGCGTCCACAAAGGTTAGTATTACTTTTATTTAAGTGACTAAGTATTTGATTATCTGTCATTAAGCTAAAATCTATTACAGATTTATTACAATGAGCGCAGAATCTTCCTTGGTCTTCGGGCGTCATTTGAGCCCAGTCCTCATGGCAGGGTTTATTTATTTGTACATAAGTTTCGTTCTTCATACAGCAATGTTTTTTTTAGTGGCACTTAGTTGTTTTATGGTGCAAATGAACTGCAATAATTCGTTCTCAGTAACTATTAACTTGTTCGTTTCACCATTTGAATAGTAAAGATATTGTTTTGGATGAAATAATTTAAATCAGGATGTTAATGTTTTTAATACCCATAAGCAAATGGCGGCAATTATCCCATCCAAAATAATA
>CANGFK010000403.1 GCA_947452925.1 Chitinophagaceae bacterium
CAGTTTTTCTTTCAAAGCATGTACACTTCTAAACTTATTCAATAAATAAAATGCAGAAGAAATACCGTGTGCTTCATTTAAATGGTATACATCAGGGTTAAAACCAATTTCATCCATCAATTTAGCTCCACCAATGCCCAACAACATGAATTGTGCAAGCTTGGTAGCGGTATTAGCATCATATAAACGGTGCGTTATGGTCTGAGAAACGTAATCATTTTCAGGAGTATCGGTACTTAACAGGAACATTGGTGCCGTATTAAAAACTTCTGGCGCCAGATAATATACTTTCACCCAAACTGGTGCATCATGTACTAAAATTTGAAACTTAAAGCCTATATCTTCTAGAAAAGAGTAGCTCTTTTCCATCCAAGCGGGCTGTAATGTCTGGTCCTGATTACGAGTTTGGTCGTAATAGCCATACTTCCACAAAATTCCTATTCCAACCAGGTTTTGTTTTAGCTCATAAGCACTTCTCATGTGCGAACCGGAAAGGAATCCTAGTCCACCACTGTAAATTTTTAACGGTTGATGAATCGCAAACTCCATAGAAAAGTAAGCTGCTTTCTTCGTGTACTTCTCATTGATCTCGTAAGGGACCTCAAATTGTCTAAAGTTCATAATTGTTGTTTTTAATTAAGTGCAGGTGCAAAGTAAAGGGCATTAATGAATATGTATTTTTTACACATTAAATTGTTTTATCATCAAATAACTCTACGATGCGCCTCTATTTTTTACTTGTTTTTAATAATGTTGCAAAGGGATTATTATTCCCTTTAGTCAATAGTAACTAAAGTCATTAACTTGACTGATAATGATACAATTTGCGTCTAAATAATACCATTTTCGCTAAAAATAGGGGATTTTCATAGAAGGGACGTACGTTGTACTCTTTTATTTTCTACAAAGCCTTTCAATTAAAGATTGATGCTCGGGATAATTTTTAGTTAGATCATCAGCATTGGCCAATTCAAAGTCATGAAAGTCGAATCCGGGAGAAACCGTACAACCTACAAAGCAAAAATCGCTATGAGGTGCAGGTTCACTGGCAAACCAGCAATCTGCAGGTACAACAGCTTGAAATACTTCGCCAGCCAAAACATTATTTCCTAGCTTAATAATTTCCAACTGTCCAGTTTTGTCAATTACATAGATCAACAAAGTCTGTCCTGCATAAAAGTGCCAACATTCGTCACTTTTTATACGGTGAAAAGCAGAGAAGTTTCCTTTTTCCAGCAAAAAATAGATAGCTGTACTACTATTTCTGTCCCCATCAAATTCCTTTGGCAACGATTGTTGCTTCAAAACCAGATTGCTACGGTATGTTTCTTTATAATATCCGCCTTCGGGGTGGGGGAGTAGGTTATATTGGGCAATTAAGTCGTTAATCATGAAATATGAAGTATGAGATATGAAATATGAGTGCTGAAGTACAAAATATAAAGCATGAAATATTGAGTATTGCAATAATGATGATCCATAAAGTGACTAATTAATTACAATTTAAAGCTAACACCTCATATTTCATATCTCATACTTCATATTTCATAACTCATATTTCACTACATCACCAATGCACTCGCTCCCAATATGGCGGCATCCGACTCTTTTAGATTACTGAATACCAATTGTACTTTGTTTTTGAATACTTGATACAAGTTCTTTTCCATCGCTTCTTTGGTGGGGTTCATTATGTAACTACCCGCTTTTGTTAGTCCTCCAAAAAGAATAATTGCCTGTGGCGATGAGAACATTACGAAGTTTGCCAATGCTTCTCCTAGTATTTCTCCTGTAAAATCGAATACTTTTTTGGCAATTTCATCTCCTTTCAACGCACAATCATATACTGTTTCGCTCGTAATTTCTTCCTCCTTAAAATTCCTCAACAGACTTTCCTTGCCTTTATGTGATTCCAGAAATTCTATCGCCGTTTGGCGCACCCCCGTTGCAGAAGCATACACTTCCAGGCATCCCCTGCTACCGGTAAGTTTGTGAAGACGACCATTGTGCCGTACAATGGTGTGACCAAGTTCGCCAGCAAAACCATCATTGCCAACTACCATCTTTCCGTCTATCACAATGCCACTTCCAACGCCGGTTCCCAATGTAATAGTAATAAAATGTTTCATTCCTTTGGCGGCACCATACATCAGTTCGCCCATTGCGGCTGCATTTGCATCGTTTGTGAGGGATGCCTTCAACCCAAATTTCTCAGTTAGTAAGTGAGCAATAGGCACAATCCCTTTCCAGTGCAGATTTGCGGCATATTCTATGTTTCCTGTATATAAATTGCCATTTGGGGCGCCCATTCCAATACCAATAAACTCTTTTATGCCTCCCATCTTGTCAATCATGGGTTGCAATTTGTTGTAAAGCTCCTGAATAAAGAAGTCAACTGGTTTTTCGCTTGCAGTGGGAATCCTATCTTGAAAAAGGATATTCCCTTCTCTGTCAACTATTCCAAATTTGGTACTTGTGCCACCCAAATCTATTCCAACGGCATATTTAGGGATTGAATTATTACTCATAAAAAATCTTTTAGAGGTCAAATATAAATAGGTAATAGGAGGATAGTGACAATTTATTTAAAAATGTGGAAATGTGTAAAAGATACACATCTATAAGTATGGAAATTTAAATCGAATCCTTGATTCTTCTAGATTATTTAGTCTAAAAAAGAATTATTAATAATATAAATCAATCCAAAAGAGAGAAAATTCTTACCAAAAGTGACATGATTCTTACCAAAAGTGACATGATTCTTTCCAAAAATGAGACAATTCTTTCCAAAAGTGAGACAATTCTTTCCGTAATTGAGGCAATTCTTACCAAAAGTGACACGTTTCAACGAATAAACGTGTCACTTTCGGTAAGAATCAGGTCACTTTTGGTAAGAATTGCCTCAAAAATGGACAAAATTCACTCGATTTTAGCCACTATTCAGGCTAAAAAAGAAGTAAATAATACTGTTGAAGATTAAAAAATAGGAGGGTAGGGGGAACTAAGTTGCAAAAAGAGAGGGTAGTTTTTAAAGTATCAGTTTCCTTACTTCAATTCTGTTCCTTTGTTAAAACACTTTCTGCAACGAGGTTCATAAATGTCTTTTTCGCCCAATAAAACCTGCCCATCAGCTTCTGTTTTGCGATAAGAAATATTGGCTATATTACCACATTGTACACAGATAGCATGTAGTTTGGTAATGTA
>CANGFK010000404.1 GCA_947452925.1 Chitinophagaceae bacterium
TAGGGCGTGGACTACCAGGGTATCTAATCCTGTTTGATCCCCACGCTTTCGTGCCTCAGCGTCAATATTTGTGTAGCCAGCTGCCTTCGCAATCGGTGTTCTATGTCATATCTAAGCATTTCACCGCTACATGACATATTCCGCTAACCTCCACAGTATTCAAGACAAATAGTATCAATGGCAGTTTCGGGGTTGAGCCCCAAGATTTCACCACTGACTTAATTGCCCGCCTACGCACCCTTTAAACCCAGTGAATCCGGATAACGCTTGCACCCTCCGTATTACCGCGGCTGCTGGCACGGAGTTAGCCGGTGCTTATTCATAGGGTACCGTCAGTTGAGCTAGAAAGCCCCTTTTTCGTCCCCTATAAAAGAAGTTTACAACCCAGAGGGCCTTAATCCTTCACGCGGCATGGCTGGATCAGACTTGCGTCCATTGTCCAATATTCCTTACTGCTGACTCCCGAAGGAGTCGGGCCCGTGTCTCAGTGCCCGTGTGGCTGATCATGCTCTCACATCAGCTACTGATCGTTGGCTTGGTAGGCCGTTACCCTACCAACTACCTAATCAGCCGCACACCCATCTTCTAGCAATAAATCTATAATAACCGAATGATGCCATCCAATTATCTTACGGGGTATTAATCCAAGTTTCCCTGGGCTGTCCCCCACTAAAAGGTAAGTTGTGTACGTGTTCCGCACCCGTTTGCCGGTCGTCAGCGTATTGCTACCTGCTACCCCTCGACTTGCATGTATTAAGCCTGCCGCTAGCGTTCATCCTGAGCCAGGATCAAACTCTCCATTGTAAATGAGTTGTTGACCTGACCTTTAATCTCTAAAAATTAACGGTCTATCTAATTGTATTTTTCTTGATAAAACCTTACATATATATCTCTATAATATGCTTTGTTGCTTCCAAACTTTCAAAGATCTTTATAACCCTTTTCAGATGTTATCCCCGTTTTGGGAGTGCAAATGTAGGGGTTTTATTTTCATTCAAACAAAATATTTTTTATTTTATTCTGAAGAACTTTTTAAACCATTTTTTTAGCAGCTAAAACAAATCTCATCAAGTACTCTATTCCTCAACTCAACCGCCTAACCACCTCTAAAGAACTTCCCACTTTTTTCGTTGGGGGTGCAAATATAGGGGACTATTTGTTCTTAGACAAATCTTATTGCCATTTTCTTTAAATTTATTCAAAAAAAGAAAATAATTACCCCCTATCAAATCAAATAAAGCAGTAAAACCCCTAAAATGGAACTGGAATGATAATAAGTAGTGAATTGAGGTGATGAAAAACACTTTAAAAAGACTGGCATAAGACACCTAGATACATCTTCTTGAATTTGCTGCGAACATGAAAACAACTAAAACAATAGATTTATATATATTTGGATTATAAAAGTAGGAACTAATTAGTCTATCAAGAGGAATTGAATACGCTGCATTAAGAGAGCTTCTATTCATTGACCTAATTTTCCAAACTAAAGAGACATCAATACAGTAAGATTTTAAATAGATATACACTATATAGGTATGAATGAATATTTCATTAACAACGCTACTGATACAATACCCTCAAATAACACAACCAATGTTATACGCAATAGTAAAGCAATAGATTATCACCGATCATTATCGGTATATCAATCTACACCATTAGTTAGTCTCAATGGCTTAGCAAGAAAATATAATGTGGGAAATATCTTCGTAAAGGATGAATCATATCGTTTCGGACTTAATGCCTTTAAGGGATTAGGGGCATCTTATGCAATTCATAAAATACTCCAAGACAACCCTGATATAACTACTTTCTGTACAGCAACAGACGGCAATCATGGAAGGGCGGTAGCGTGGGCATCGAGACTTGCAGGCAAAAAAGTAGTAGTATTTGTACCAAAGGACACTGTTGAGAGCCGCATTAAAGCAATAGAAAGCGAAGGTGCTGTAGTCATCAATACTGACTTACACTATGATGAAACCTGTGAAATTGCCAGAGCAACCAGTCTGAAAGAAGGTTGGCAGCTAGTACAAGACACCGCATGGAAAGACTATGAGGAGATTCCTGCACTGATAAAAGCAGGATATCAAACACACTTTCAAGAACTAGAACCCGAGATACATTCATTACCCAATCCCAAAATCGATCTGGTATTTCTGCAAGCTGGTGTTGGAAGTTGGGCGGCATCTGCTATCTGGTATTACTTAAATCGTTATGGAAAAAACCGACCTAAGATTGTTGTAGTTGAGCCCAATGAAGCCGCCGGTATTTTAGCATCCTTTGAGGCAGGTAAAAGGGTATCGCCGGATGGTACTTTCAAAACAATAATGGCCGGATTAAATTGTGGAATTCCCTCCTCCAGTTCATGGGACATTATCAAAAGTGGAACAGATATAACTATCAAAATAAAAGATGAATTTGCCGAACAAGCAATCAGAGAGTTATATTATCCCAACGGTGATGACCAGAGAATTGTAGCAGGCGAATCTGGAGTGGGAGGTTTAGCAGGCTTTATCGCGCTTATGACGAATCCTGATATGCAAATTCTTAGGGATACATTGGGAATTACCACACATACTAATGTTTTGTTTTATAATACAGAAGGAGCAACGGATCCAATCAATTTTAATAAAATAATCAGTTCAAAGCCTTAGTTCTTTCAAACTTTTACCAGTAAGTAGCGGCATTCTCCAGAAAGTAACAATAAATTAAATCACCATTAGCTCTATTAGAAATTGATAGTGTTTTTGTAATTGGAATTGATAAGTATTTTTGACAAGGATAAACTTTTTTGCTGCCACATCATTACGACCTTTTGGGTGGGAAAGCCTTTTTGCTGCCACACCATTACTCCCGTGGCAGCAAAAAGCCTTGCTTACTGCCACAACAATACGACTGTGACAGCAAAGAGCCTTGCTTACTGTCACAACAATACGACCGTGACAGCAAAGAGCCTTGCTTACTGTCACACCAATACGACCGTGACAGCAAAGAGCCTTGCTTACTGTCACAACAATACGACTGTGGCAGCAAAAAGCCTTGCTTGTCCAAAAGGGCGTAACGGTGTGGCAGCAAAAAACTTTTTCTCATTGAATAGTAGTAGTAATTAATCCTTAAAAAAGCAAAAGAGCCTGTTCGGAAGCAATCACTTCCAAACAGACTCTTTGTTATCATTAATCATTAAACGTTAATCACTAA
>CANGFK010000405.1 GCA_947452925.1 Chitinophagaceae bacterium
CTACTAAAAGAGGAACCTCACTTGCAGCAAGGTTCCTCTTTTTATTTAAATCTTTATTATTAGTTAGTTAGGATCTGCCAAGCTACTTGGCGTTGTGTTGGAAGAACTGTTTTTGTCCAAGTCGAAAGCCAATCCAAAACGTATTGTATTAGACAATGGATTCCGTGTAACACCATTGCCAGAAGGAACCAAGTAAGAAAGGTTGATATCCGCTACATTATACTTTAAACCTAAGCCTACCGATAGATATTTAACCCCACCCTGATTAGCATCTTCGTAATGATAACCACCTCTCACAAAAAATTGATCAGCATAGGAATATTCAATTCCCGCAGAAGCTTGCAAAGTTTGTAATTGATTTCCGCCATTAAAAGATTTGAACCAGCTGCTTACAACACTTTGTGTTTTGTAGGTAGTGAGCGCTGCAGAGTCTACAGACCCAACACCAGTTGATACAGGCGCAGCAGGAACTAATAATTTATTTAGGTCTAAAGAATAGGAGATACGGCTACTTTCATTGGGTACTGAAGTATAAGATATACCTACTCCCATGTTGGCTGGTATGTAATCTTTATTTAAAGCATCATTGGTATATCCGATTTTACCACCTAAATTGGTTAGTGCTAGCCCCCAGCTAAGCCCTTCGCCATTTTCGTTTGGTGCATTTTTGAATAAGGATATATCTCCCGCAACGGTTGTCCCTGTTTTATATACCTGATCGCCAATTGCACCATTTGCAAGCTTACTTGCTACATAGCGAAGACTTACACCTAAGCCTAAATGATCACCTAGTTTGCGGGTGTAACCAAAATCAAAGGCATATTCTTTAGGAGAAAAGTTATTGAGGTCATTGCCATTATTATCAGTAAACTGAATATTTCCTAAACTGAAGTAACGCATAGATGCTGAAATGGTATTCAAGTCATCAATTTTATGATAGCCGGAAGCACAAACCAAATACACATCATTCAATCCTAAATCTTGTAACCAAGGGGTATAGGTTAAGCCTAGTGCATTGTCTTGTTTTGTAAAAGGAAGCTTTGCCAGATTCCAGAAATTGGAACTAACATCTGGTGTGGTAGCAATACCTACATCGCCCATACCGCCCGCTCTGGCATCTGGAGAGATTCTTAAAAAAGGAACTGCTGTGGTAACAATATTGTAGCTCTGTGCATTGGCACAAAAAACACTTCCTACTACCAATAACAATAATGACACACGCCTAACTGATGATTTTTTCATCTAAATACTAAATTTAAAGTTTGCAAATAAAAGAAAGAAAACTACAAAAAAGTAAAAACGAACATTCCAAATTGTAGTTAAGCGTAGAGATATACCAAATAGTATGTGTGTTATAAGAGGAATTTACCTAGAAATATTTTTTCACTAGACTGCAATAATAAGATAAATGTTGCTTTTGGAGTTCATTTTTATTTTTACAGACTGATTTTTGGCTCTCCTTAACAACTGGCGTTAAATAAAAAATTGCCACAGATACACAGAGAAGAAAGAGAATAAGAGAAAAGTATTCTTATCCTTTTTTTAATTTTCTGTGCTTCTGTGGCAATAAAATGCTGTAGTTTACTATTTTCCTACCACTATTACCTGGAAGGTGCCAGGTATTGCTTTGGGTCTTCCCTTGCCAGTAGACGCTTCCAAATCTGCTGTTGGAGCATAAATCAAATGTGTTTTCTCATCCAATGCGATGGTTCTAGCACCTCTTTTTGTAACTGCATTTTCTACTACTTTATACTTGTCAGCACTTTCTTCGTGTATCACGGTAATAGTGCCATCAGAGCCATTGGTAGTATAAATGTTTTTGGTTGCAGGGTCAAATGCATCTCCATCGCAGCCGCCGCCAATTGGCAAGTTGGCTACTATTGCACCTGTTTCGGCGTTTACCACTATCAACACTTTATTATCGCCGCAGGCAGCAAACAATCTTTTTGTCTTGGTGTCTATTGCCAATCCTGTTGGTGCTTCGCCCGGTGCAATGGGCCAATGAGCCAATACAGTGTAAGTTTTTGAGTCGATGGCTACAATCTCGCTTTTGTCTTCGAGGTTCACAAATATTTTTCCTGCGCCATTGCTTACTGCTGTTTCTGGTGCACCGCCTACTGCCACAGTTGCAACTACTTTGTCTGTTGTTGGATCTATAAAAGAAAGGTCTTTGCTTTTTCCATTGCACACCACTATTTTCTTGATAGATTCATCATAAAAGATAGCATCTGGCTTTTCTCCGGTAGGGATAGTGCCTGTTGTTTCCAATGTTTTTAGATTGAAAACAGTAGAATTATTGGTTTTTCCATTGGTTGTGTAACCTTTGTTGAGTGAAGGAACAAAAGCAATACCGTGGATGCCTGTTGTGTTTGGAATGATACCCAAAGAATCGCCTGTGTTTTTGTCAATCACATTTACCTGAGAGCCGTGTGAAACAAAAAGCCTGTTTGTTCCGGGTTCTAGCGATAGATAATCCCATCCGCCAGCACCACCAATTTTAAGTGTTTTGATTACTTTGAGACCACTCTGTGCATTTGCTGCAAACACAAAGGCTGTCATTAACCCGATTGAAATAATTCTTTTCATGTAGTTGTTTTTTTATTTGGCGCAATGTAGACGGGTAATTTTAATTAATTGTTATTTAATCGACCAATCTAGTCTTTGAAAGGTGCCTTTATCAGCCAAAATGTAACTAGAGTACTTAATTATTGGTAGCGGGAAATGATTTCCATTCCCCCAGAAATATTTTCCGTTGCCCCGGAAATGATTTCCATTCCCCCAGAAAAGTTTTCCGTTACCACAGGAATATTTTCCATTCCCCCAGAAATAATTTTCATTGCCCCGGAAAAGTTTCCTGTTACCCCGGAAAAAATTTCCGGGGTAACAGGAAAAATCTTTTTAACATTTGAAATAGAGATTATTTACCAAAATCCTGCACCAAAACCATCACCGTAATAGGCACAAGCATCGATTTATGTTCCACTTCCATTTCTTCTTTCAGTTGGCACCAAGTCATTAATTTTTCTATAAAAGGCTTTGCCAGTAAGCGTTGTGGCGTGGTGAGTATGAGTATACTGCCCTGTTGCAAAAAGGTTTTCAGAACAGAATAGAGGATATCAAAATCGGTTGGGTTGTAGTTAATGTCGCTCATCAGCACTACTTCAGCATGTGGAAATGAGGAAGGCATATTATTCCAGTC
>CANGFK010000406.1 GCA_947452925.1 Chitinophagaceae bacterium
AATTAAAATATCCCCATTTGAAAAATAATATGATGGTTCTACCCAATGAGAGCCTATTCCGATACTTTTTTGTTGATTAAAAAAAAGAAATTTAGTTATATTCAAAGGGATTACAGTTCTAGCATAATTATTTTCGAGGTCAACCAAGATATTGCCGTTCCACCCGTCTCTTACCAATGTTTTACTTCCAGTGAAATAAATGTCATATAGGTAGTTGGTTGAATTATAGCCTAAACTGTCCCAAGAAACACCACCATTCATTGTTTTAAAATAAACTCCATTTGTTGATGTTACATAACCTTCTATATTATTTTTAAAATTTATGTCCTGGAACATTCTAAATGCGTTCGATTTCATGCTTGTCCATGTCTGTCCTCCATCTGTAGTCTTTATAAAAAGGTTTTTGCCCGTAATGAACCCAGTACTGTTATTAAGAAAAAACATTCCATAAGGACATTCAAAAGCGTTCAATTTTTTTACACTCCAATTTTGTCCACCATCAGTAGTTTTCAGCAGAACACCGAAAGTGTCGTCACCGCCAATCACATAACCAGTTTGATTGTCTGTAAATTGGATTTTTTTGAGTGGTATACTTATTGGTAGATTAGTAGTAGCCCATGTGTTCCCCCCGTCAGTTGTTTTTTCTATAAATCCCTGTGAAATAGCAAATCCAGTCACTTCATTTATAAATGTCAAATCAGAGTAAATGGCATTAGGAATATTGGAAACCAATATCTCTAAACTATCCAAAGTAAGCCGTGGGTTAATATTGTCAATTTTAGGATTGTCATTCTCCTTTTTACAAGCAAAAAGTGAAACAGATACTACCAACAAGTAACATATTCTTTTCATGTATTGATGACAATCGAAGTTCAATAAAAATTGCACATATAACAGCTAACGAAAAATGCTTGGCGTTTGTTGGGGAATTAGAATTCCGTCTGCCCATAACCGAAGCCTAATAATTGCAATATTGCAACTATTTTATTCTCGGCCAAATTTATAACCTCAAGCCCGAACTAAAGCACAATAAAGAACAAAGTTGAGGCAATATTCGTCAAGCCCCAATAATGCCAACCCTAATATTGGCTGCTGGCTTTCTGTTTATTTCTGTAAAGTCATTTTTTTAAAATTAATACTTCCACAATGAATTTCTTTTTCGTCTATCAATGTCGTTTTTGAATGTCTTGATATTTTATAAAAAATGTCTTGCCCTTTTAAGCTAAGTTCTGTTCGTGTCATACCAGTTGCTTCTAAAGTCGAGATGAGCATTAGGAAGTAAAAACCACTTGATGCTTTTGGGTTAATAGTTCTTTTAAAGGAAGACGGTTTATGAATATTATTATCTAAAAAAGATTTCAAATTTGTCTGATTTATCAAGGGGACTTTATCAAGTGTTATAGTGTCGTCAGGAATCAATATTTGAAAGTGTTTACCTGGAAAATTAGAAATCTCGTATGAATTTATTGGTAAGTCAATTTTAAATTCTAAAGGATTATCTGTTTCATTGATTATACGAGTCCAAAATACAGCGTAACTAAATACATTGCCATTAGGGTCAGTGTATTTTATTCCACCTCTCGGGTAACCATTTTGTATTGTTATTCTCTTACCATTAGAATCTTTGTATTCATACTTGCTGTAAATGTCATTATCATTTTGGGCATTTTTTTCTGAATTTGCAGTTTCAACATTAAAAGTTTCTGGCTTTGATTTACTACTTTGCCTACAAGAAAAAAGTCCCGTTATTGCTAAAATTAATATTATAGTTTTATTCATTTTTTCCTCGAGTAATTTTAGGGCTAGCGTTTTTTTAAGCTTGCAGCCAACTCGCTAATAGACGCAGGTTTGCTGATAAAGCCCAATTACATTAATATCCCTCAAACCCTATCACTTCATCAGTTGCAGTAACGAATGTAAGGGTTTATTTATACAAAGTGAAAACGCCTCTATTTAAATAGAGTACGTACATAACCAATAGAGAAGCTACTCACTCTATTTAACTGTAAGCTTTCATTATTCATTTTTTCAGTTATTCTAAATCAAACTCCCTTCTCTCTTCACTTCTGCCATATTGCCGATATTATCACCCCACAAATACCCATTTCTAAAACTTTAACATTTCGGCGTTCAAACCTCAAAATGCCTCTTTTAGCCCCTAAAACAGTGCTAAAGTGTCTTTTTTTGCCTCAAAACGCCCTTTTTGCCAATACTCGGTATGTTTCTTCACGAAATAAGTGACCATCGGCTAGCCGATGGTGTGTTTCTTCACGAATTATATGACCATCGGCTAGCCGATGGTGTGTTTCCTCGCGAATTATATGACCATCGGCTAGCCGATGGTATCTTTCTTCGCAAATTATATGACCGTCGGCTAGCCGATGGTATGTTTCTTCGCGAATTATGTGACCATCGGCTAGCCGATGGTGTCTTCTTTTCTGTCTTATTTAGTCGAATTAAAAAATAAGGCTGCCATTAACCTAAACACCAAAACAAATAAAAGCCAAATACAAATGGTGGCATCCTATTTGACCTTTATGCTAGCAGAATTATCGTTTCTTATTAGGTTATTACTTCACTTCAGCAAAGTGTAGCCGCAACAGGGGATATCGCGATGGTTGGTTGAATCGGTTTTTATTAAATCATTTTTTCATCACCTTCAAGCGTATTACCTTTTAGCATTACTGCTTCTCTCCTATTTTTCAGCGCATCAGCAGCATTATTCTTTACCACAGTAGCCAAAGCAAGCATTCTGAACAGGTAGGAAAAATAAAAATCGAGTAATTACATTTCCTTTTTAATATTGCAAATGCTTTTCAACTCAATAGAGTACCTACTCTTCTTACCCCTCATATTTTGCCTCTACTGGTTTGTATTTAACAAATCGCTTAAATGGCAAAATGGTCTTCTGCTGCTAGCGAGCTACTTTTTTTATGGCTGGTGGAGCTGGAAGTTCCTTGCACTATTGATATTGTCTACCCTGCTGGACTATCTGTACGGCTTTGGCGTAGCATCCGACAACAGAAAGAAGTCTAAACTGTTTCTATGGCTGAGCGTAATCAACAACCTGGGTATCCTTGGCGTATTCAAGTATTTTAATTTCTTCTCGCTAGAATTTCAGCTTCTACTCAGTAAAGCTGGCATCCATACCGAACCATTACTGCTGAATGTGGCATTGCCCA
>CANGFK010000407.1 GCA_947452925.1 Chitinophagaceae bacterium
CCCTGAATCCCATTTTTGTTTAACCATTATTCCTACTGAATTGAAATATTTATCTAATTATTAGACTATTTTGAAACTTGCAAAATAGCACACTATTCCCCAATAAACGAAATAGTTAATAAACTTTTAATTAATTGTTTACAGTTGTCAGACCAAAACGAAGTTAAGCAACCGGGCTTGTTATGGTCAATAAACTAATCCACATAACAAGGGACTATTTTACTGTTGTATGTAACAGAAAAAGGACGGTGGAAGGAAAAATAAGTTGAGTTTAGAAGGTAAATCGTGCGGTGCCGAATACGCCAAACTTGTCTACTTTTTGTGTGTTGGTATCTCCATTCCAAAGACGCCAGACAAAATCTACTCTAAATATTTTGAAGATATTGTCTATTCCTGTGCCTACCTCGGTATAGAGTTTGCCATCGAGGCTTTTGTATGGATAAGTGCCTACAAAGTTCAGGGCTTTATTCTCCTCACTCAATGTGCCAACCACCCCTTTGAGGTTCCACAATTGTCTCCATTTTAGTTTACGCGTCAGTGGGATATATTTAAAAATTCCACTTCCAATCTTGTGTTCAAGGTTGAAGCCAGCATAGGAGTCAGTGATAAATTCGAACCGATTCATCAAGTTGAAGGCGTATTTGTTATAGTACAACTGCTCATTGCCGGGCACTACTTGCAGGAAGTTGAAAGGGGCAGCACCATATATTTTACCTGCAAATAAGTTGTAATATATTTTGCCGTAAGGGGCAACACTTTGGTAGTTGGCAATGGAGAAATTGACTTTATCGTATTGGTAACCACTATTTAGGACGTTTTTGAATGCTCGGGTATATTGTAATTCTACAATCGGTTTGTCGCTGCCAAGTGAGTACTTGATAAAGTTTTGCTCTATTGTTCTTTCTGCATATGCATATTTAAACTTTATGGAGGCTTCAAAAGAGTTGAAAGGATCGCCGGTTGATGTAAAGAAATCAGCCTTTGAAGGTAAATTCTTCAGCGATTCATATTGTTTACTTGTGGCGGACAAGACAAAGCCGATATTTTTATTTGTTTCTTGGTTAAACTCCAGTTTCTTCTCTACAGAGCTTTGAAACTTGAATGGGACTCCCGCTCTTCTGAATAGTGTGGCGAATATATTGTCCGATGCAAGCTGGTCGTAGTACACTTGCCCATTGTCCAGATCATTCTTATAGGAGGCAGAAAGGTAACACCAAGGATCTCTGCTAAATAAATATTTTGCCTCCAGCTTTCCTTTAAAACGTTGGTCTGAAGTGCCATAAGCCCCATAACCCTGAAAGTGAAGATGCTTATCAAAATCGGTGTTGGTTGCCAGATCAAAACGTAGTCTTGTTCCTTCCCAAGGGTTGCCACTTATCCAATAATACCAAGGGCCTAAGCGAATGTTACCAATGTCTTTGGTTCCTGTGGTTAGAAAGGTTATGGTGTTTCGATAGGTTAGATAAGTCCTATTTTTCTCTAGGGTATCTAGTAATATATAAACAGATTTTTCGCTTTTACTAAGCTCCTCATGCCTACGTTTTTGCCAGAAACTATCCGAACTGTTATCGTAATTGGCAGCTAGTTCTACTTTCTCAGGCACTTTGGATTTATTTACCTCCGAAATTGTAGAGTCTGTGTCAAGCAGTACGTTTTTGTAAGTGGTCGTTTTTCTGCCTTTCAATGCGAGGTTCTTCTTGCCGATAGGGGAGATGTCGGCAACAAATTTATCTTTATACAAGAACCAGGTCGTGTCGTTTATTAGCCTGAATTCCTGAATTAGAGATAATCCACTCAAGAAATTGATATTCGCATCAACAGAAGGGCGTAATGTTATCTTTTGTACTGCAAATGTGGTGTCATGTATCCAGCAGTCACCTTCAAAAACATCATCCCCCTTATGCTTGGGAATGATTTTTAGGTGGACTAATCTTCTATTACTTAGATATTGAGTGTCGAGTAGTTTGAAATTATAATAGTTTGGTGCATTCGTATTAAACGGGCTAATGAACTCTCTGTTAAAAACAGGGATGAAGTTGTCATATACATTTATATTCTGGTAAAGCCCACCCAATTGTTTTATTACACTTTCATTGTCAAGACCATTTGTTCTTGTAGCCTTAATTACCTCTCTCACTTTATGGGGCGTTTTTTGAAAGTAATAGTCAGATAAAGTCTCTGTTAAATAAGCAGGAAGAAAAGGACGCTCTTCTGAAGTTGAATCTATATAGTTGAAAACAAAGTTTAGTGGTTTCAGTAATGCATTGTTACTCAGTTTTTTTGTGTTGAGGTTCTCAATGTCTAGCTCCAGTTTATTATAAATTTCATAACTGTAATTATCCCAGCGTGTTTTGTCATGCAGCGGTTTGTATTTCATTATGCGTTTCCAAAACCACAATGCCCTGTTATATTTAGATTTTACAACAACGTCATTTACTACTGGAAGCACCACTAATCTGAATTCGAGCCTGATACTATCAGCCAATGAACCTGCCCAAACACTCTGAACTTTATAGCCAATGCCACTGATTATAAGTGAGTCGTTGAGTGCCGCAACCTCTGCGCTCAGAAGGAATTTCCCAGAGGAGTCCGTTAAAACACCGATTCTGCTTTTTTTAAGCATTGCTGAAGCAAAGGGGATTGGTTCATCGCTTTGTTTGTCTTTTATGTATCCAATTACTACCTTTCTCTGTGCTTCAGAGTAAGTAGCACAAAGCAGAAGAGTGAGAAAAAAGAGCGTAATTATTTTAAACGGTGTATTCATTATTGTAGTGTTGGCAATACTATAACTATTTTACTTGGTAAAAGTTATTGGAATGTTATTTACGGTGAGTGGTGTAAACAAAAAGACAACCAAGAAATTGATTGTCTTTTTGTTGGGAATCTAAGAAGCTGTTTGAGTTAATTATTTGATATTCCTTATGCGGTTTAATATTAACTGTAACTGCGTTAAATTTTTCACCTTAGGCGTTGGACTATGGTTGCAAAATTTGTCTTGTTCCAATTAAATAAACACTCATAGGTAATTCTTAACAATTAACTCAAACAGCTTCTAAGACTTATATTGTTTAATCTAATCCATGCATAAT
Source organism: Chitinophagaceae bacterium (assembly GCA_947452925.1). GTDB lineage: Bacteria > Bacteroidota > Bacteroidia > Chitinophagales > Chitinophagaceae > Parasediminibacterium. The sequence continues at coordinate 3,090 of CANGFK010000407.1, forward strand.
CGTGTACTTAGTTATATCTGCATTAGAGGTCATTTGCATTTTTTCTAATATCCGGGTTCTGTAGGTGCTCACAGTATTCACGCTGAG
>CANGFK010000408.1 GCA_947452925.1 Chitinophagaceae bacterium
ATAGATTATAGTTTCGTTACTGGTGAATCGATTCCTGTATTAAAGGAAATGGGGGAGATTGTTTATGCCGGTGGTAAACAATGTGGAGGCAATATTGAGATATTAGTAATGAAGGAAGTATCGCAAAGCTACCTCACTAGTCTGTGGACCAAAGATGAATCAAAAGCGGCTCATGAGGCACCTCCTTCTTTTGTGCACCTGCTTAGCCGTTATTTTACTTATATCGTATTCAGCATTGCCATTGTTACGGCTGTATATTGGAGTTTACACGATAGTTCCAGAATATGGAATGCTGTTACGGCTATTCTTATCATTGCTTGCCCTTGTGCTTTGTTGTTGTCCAGCACTTTCACAAATGGTAACGTGTTGCGGATATTAGGTAACAATCAGTTCTATCTGAGGAGTGCCGAAGTGATTGAAGCAATTGCCAAAATCGATCATGTGGTCTTTGATAAAACAGGCACACTCACCACCACGCAGTCTCAAGATGTATCCTACAAAGGACTGCCGCTTTCTGGAGAGCAGTTGCATTGTATTGCTACGCTTGCTGCTCAATCCAATCATCCGTTGAACAAGATGTTGGTAAAGCACCTGAATAATATGCTTTCTCATGAATTGAAAATAGAAGGCTTTAATGAATACACCGGACGAGGTATTGAAGGGGAAATTGATGGCGAGAAATATGCAATAGGATCCTACAATTTCATAACAGGTCTTAAGCCACAAGATAGTACAGACACAGGGGTGTTTGTGTCACAAGAGGGTAAGTTGTTGGGACAATTTATTTTTCACAACCATTACCGCAAGCATATTCCAGCTTTGATTGAGCAGTTGAAATCAACTTATCCCATTTCGGTTATTTCAGGGGATAATGATGGCGAAGCAGTTAATCTAAAGAAGTTGGTGGGGGATAAGGCAACCTTATTATTTCACCAGCAACCCGAGAATAAACTCAACTATATCGAGACTTTGCAAAGAGAGGGCAACAGGGTGATGATGATTGGTGATGGCTTGAATGATGCCGGCGCTTTGAAGAAGAGTGATGCAGGCGTTGCCGTTGCGGAGGACTGTAACAACTTCACGCCCGCCAGTGATGCCATCATAGAGGCAAAACAATTGCCAAATCTCTATCGCTTTATACAGATGTGTAGGGCAAACAAGCGCATCATTATGGCAAGTTTCGTATTGTCTATTGTCTATAACCTCATTGGATTATTCTTTGCCGTTCAGGGAACACTATCTCCATTGATAGCTGCCATCCTGATGCCTTCCAGTTCATTAACCATCTTATTAATCACTTTCGGAAGCAGTAATGTGGTTGCTAGGTGGTTGGGATTGAAGAGATAGTTGTTAGTGATTAGTGATTAGTGGGGGGTGAAGAGAAAAAGGGGATGCTAAATGTGACGATTGTGGGTTTATGTGCTATTGTTGCTGATTTAGTACACCCCTGAACTAGTTGTGATGAAGTTTAAATGGTGATGATATTGTTTGCCCAATCAATACAAAAATCATTTTTACCGATGAAGTCAAGACCAATCAAACCATCATAATTAGAAAATATCCCATGACCAATAAAGTCATAGACTTGGATATTAAAGTTATCCTTCATTATTCCAAGCGAACTAATTTGTTTTATTTCAAATATTTCGGAAGAAACAACTCCATTGGCAGTTTCAATTTCAACCTCGCCCTGTTTATCCTTCATTTCATACCCAGATATATATAAGGCATTGCTATCAATAGTTGTATTTGAACAGCCCGTATCTAGTATCATCCTGAATTTATACTTATGGTCAACAACCAGACTCACAATGATAGAACCCGAGTTGAACATTCTTTCAAAATGATATTTCATATTTTGCTACTGTTAAAAATTCCTGTCATTACCCTCGCAGATGCAATTTTGCCAGTGTAGACAACGGTAATGGTATTATAGTCGCCAGTTTTACTTCTTCCTAAGTAATAAAGTTCCTTTTTGTCTTTACTATGCAAGATAGGGATGCCCGATAGCACATTTAGCTCAGGTTCATCCATTATAGGATTGCCGATTAAAACCCATTCATCAGGGTACATCTTTTTAATTAAATCAATTTCAATCGCATCCATCTTAATAGCGTTTATGTAAGTTTTCCAAAACTAATCTATTTTGCGCTAACCTCAGTTATTGTATGTGTTTCTCATTTAATAACATCTAAGCGAATCCAGACGACACGCGTGCGTTAGCCCTGTTAGATTTTAGCGAGTGACATGGATTAGCTAGGACTAATAGCCCCCTGAATTTCTAAGGATGCTTTCTACTTCACTTTTCAATATTGGAAGGTGCTTTATTACGATGGTCCATACCTCGGCATTTTCTATTTCATCATAACCATGGGCAATTTTGTTTCGGGTGTTTATTATTTTTCTGGTATTTGATATGGCAATGTCTTGTTCTATCTCAATCAGGTGTTTGGTTGCTTCCCCAATTATTTCAATATGTCTTTCCACGGCAGCCTGCATCATTTTATTGGTTTCATAGTTATGATAAAGTTTTATGCTACCTGTAAACTCATCAATACAAGCAATGCTTTCCAAAATGTCAGCTAGGTATTTGTTCCGTTTGATATTCATAAACCAATTGTTTAGTGTTGTTGAGTTCCTGAATAAAGAAGGGATTCTTTAGCGAACGTTCAGTTAATAAATCTATTTTTCTAGCTGTAAGTTTTTCTAGTTCTTCTTCTAGGTTCCAGATGCTTTCACCCACTTCCAAAGGGTCGGAATAATCAATAAAGTCGACCACAAAGTCTAGGTCACTTGTTTGATTGAATCTATCAGTAAGCACCGAACCAAAAACGAAGGCATTCTTTATTTTGTATTTATTAAATACCTGCTTCAATTGGGGCAGATATGTTTGAAATGAAGGGTGCAACATATTTGTCACTTGTTTTATTCAGGTTAAAGATAGGAGGTTTCTTTTATTCCAATAAGAATGATTTAAGTAAGTTGGTGTAGAAAATATTTAGTAAAGCCTATAAACAATACGGGAGTCTTGCATGAGATTCTGTTTTCGATGAATCCAGTAACTAATAATTGACTGATTGGCTTCAGTTAACTTCCCGAAAGTTGCAACTTTCGGGAAGTTTCTTTACACACCCTTACAGGGCTTCG
>CANGFK010000409.1 GCA_947452925.1 Chitinophagaceae bacterium
AGAAAAAAGTGGGGATTCAAAGGCTATGTTGTGTCAGACTGTGGTGCCATAGATGACATATTTAAAAACCACCACTATGCCCGGTCTCAAGCAGAGGCATCTGCTTTGGCCGTAAAAGCAGGCTGTGACCTCACTTGTGGCAATGAATACATCTCTATGGAATCGGCTGTGGCTGATGGTAAAATAACAGAAAAAGAAATCAATCTATCTGTTACCCGCTTAATGCTTGCCTTACTCAAGCTTGGTATGTTTGACAACAATGAGTTAGTAAAATACGCCTCCATCCCTTTCACAGAAAACAATACACCCACCCATGATGCCCTTGCAAAAAGAGCGTCTTTGGAAAGCATGGTTCTGTTGCAGAACAAAAGCAATATCCTTCCGCTCAATACTTCCTTTGCAGGTAAAACCATAGCAGTTGTTGGCCCTTTTGCAAATGATAAAACAGTACTCAACGGCAACTACAACGGCTCTCCATCTACCCCTGTAAGCTTTCTTGCAGGAATAAAGAATAAATTCGGAAACAGTGCCACCATCATAACCAGTAATTTTATCAAGAAGCCCGAAAAGAGTTATGCTTCTGATGCTTCAAGAGAAGACAGCATTGCAAAGACAATTACTAGTTGCAAAGACGCAGACCTGGTCATCTTTTGCGGCGGAATAGACGCTACAGTTGAAGGTGAGGAAAGTAAAATAGACCTGAAAGGGTTCTATAAAGGAGATAGAACCGACTTGCTTCTACCCGAAGTTCAGTTAAACACATTGAAAGCATTGAAGGCTGCAGGTAAGAAAGTGATTCTGGTATTGACCAATGGAAGTGCATTGGCATTGAACTGGGAAAACGAAAACCTAGACGGCATCATAGATGCTTGGTATCCCGGTCAGCAAGGGGGCAATTCACTGGCAGAAATACTTGCAGGCACCTACAACCCTAGTGGCAAATTACCGGTAACCTTTTACAAATCAGAAAAAGACTTACCCGAATTTGAAGACTACAATATGAATGGCAGAACCTACAAATATTTTACAGGGACACCGTTATACCCCTTTGGCTATGGCCTCAGCTATTCGAAGTTTGAATATAGCGACATCAGTTTATCCAAAAATAGTGGCATATCATCCGACTCAATTACGGCAACCCTTACTGTAAAAAACAGTAGTACTATTGATGGAACAGAAGTGGTTCAATTGTATGCGAGTGCAAAGAACATAACGGCTTTTCGTGCGATAAAAACATTAATAGGCTTTACTAAAACAGCCATCAAAGCTGGTGAATCGAAGAAAGTAACTATAAAATTCAGCGTTAATACACTACGTCAGTTTGATGAGAAAAAAGATGACTACACCGTGTATGCAGGCAAATATGACATCGGTGTGGGCAGTTCTTCAGGCGACTTAAGACTGCATAAAGAAATCAGTGTGAAATAATAGACAAGAATACCTACTGTAAACAAAACCCACCTCCAAGCTACTCCCAAGGAGGAGAAACGGGTAGATTATAGCGAAGAATTGATGTAAGTAATAAAAAGGTCAACAACCCTTTGAGGGTTGTTGACCTTTTTATTTATGCCCATTCTCGTTAAAAAAACGGCATTGGCAAACGTTTAATTGGCTTAAAAGCGTGCTTGTTTGTCCTTTATTCGTTATTGTGGTCGCTTTAGTGTTACTCTCGGAAGAAAGTGATTAATGATTAACGATTAGTGATTATTCTAAAACCCACCTCCTGACTTCTCTGAGGAGGTGAACCGGGTAGATTGCAGCGAAGAAATGACTTTGGCTTACTAGTGAGTTTTTATACTCGCTACAAACTCAGCTGCTACACCCTGATTAGACGCGCACGACTGAGTTAGTTTGACTGTTGCGACAAACTTATTTTTAAGCATTTGAGCTCAGTTTCCCAATATTTGCCGAGTACTTATTTTTTTGTTTTATTTATATACGATTTGTTTGCATCTTTGGTTAGTGTAGATTAAGACAGAATTAGAAATGAGCTTAGATATGTGTTTTACAAAATTGGGTTCACAAAAGACATTTAGTAGTAAATAAAAAGAAAAGAAATGGTCAACAAATTAAGCTTTTTATTAACCTGAAACATTTATCAACAGGCAATACCAACAAAGTTTCATAGCTGATAATCCTTAATTTTTACTGCAATTTATAACTGAAAATAACTACTGCTAAAATGATTTTCTCCAACTTATATCAAACTAGTTCTCTAGAGATAGTTCTCTTGTTGTTTATTTCAATGCTAATTGTTTATTTTCTTGGCTTCAAGCTAAAAAAGATATTAGTAAAAAAAGGGTATGCAGATTCAGATACTGAAATAGGACCGCTCGAAGGTTCCCTGCTAGCACTCTTTGCTTTCTTTTTGGGCTTTACATTCAACCTAGCAGCAAACCGCTATGATGCCCGCAGGCAAGTTATAATTGCAGAAGCCAATAATATTGGAACGGCAATACTTCGTGCAGACTTATATCCTGATAGTAGCAGGCAAACAATGAGAAGTCACTTTAAAAACTATGTTGAGTATCGTTTAGATTATTTTAATGCAGGCATAGATGAAAAGAAGATCTCTGTTGCACTGTTGAACGCACAGAAAGAGGCCGACACAATTTGGAATATGAGTACCGCTTTGGCTCAGAATATAAAATATACCGATGCTACCCGACTCATGATACCTGCTCTCAATGCAATGAATGATTCTGTTACTACCCGTGATGCAACAAAAAATGCTACGGTGCCTGAAAGTATTCTTTGGGTATTGTTTTCTTTAGGCATTTTTTCTGCATTGATTATCGGTTATAGTACAAAAAGCCAGAAGGTAAACTACATAACAGGAATTATCTTTATCACTATGATTTCGGTTTCATTCTACATGATAATCGACCTCGACCGACCTAGAAGGGGAATTATAAATCTTGAAGAATCAAATAAAAAAATCTTAGAACTAAGAACTCTTTTCATCAAGTAATTTTATTTATGTCAGCCAGAACAATGAAAGATTCAGGAGGTTTACCTTACAAATGGTATTTCCTATTTTTTGTATTACTATCCCTAACAATAACCTCCATTGCGCAGGATAGTACTACTCAAAAGAAATCTTTATGTAATACATACATAGCTAAATTCAATAACAAGA
>CANGFK010000410.1 GCA_947452925.1 Chitinophagaceae bacterium
AAGTGCATCCAAAAGATTTAAACTTTGTTCGGCAGTGAGTAATCCAGAACTTAAAACTGCTACCTGACCTTCGAGCATTTCACTCAGATGAGCCACTTGTATAGAAGTATCATCGTATGAAATTAAGTTATAAGTGTGATACAAATCATCATTCCGTTTATTCGCTTTGATTGAATGTTCCAGAAATGCATTTGACAATTCTATAAAATTCAATAACTGTTTAGACGTTACCACTTTCTTCTTTCCAGTAAATCCTTCCGTATAGATTTTGCTTCTGTAATTGCTACCAGCCCAACCCAACCCGTCTGTTATCTTTTTTCTATCAGTATCATTGATTTTGCCCCAAAGCGTGTGTTTGTAAGTTTTAAATGTAGTTAATACCTCTTCGAAGAAAGAATATAGCTCCTCAGAAAAGACAATTTCTGTTGCAGGTGTATGTTCAAAAACAGGTTGGAAGAATTTTAAAAATCTTCTGAGGTAGTATAGGGTAACCATTGATAGTCCGTTACCTACTAAAGCATTATTGGCATCATTCCATTCGGGTCTTTGCGTATTCATCCAAATTCCACCTTCGGGCACAAAATTGGAAAGCTTAGAAAGAATCGTTGCAAATACCTTCTCACAAAAACTAACATGATATATTCCACCATCAATCGTGATTAGAGCACCATCAGCACCTAATTCTTTCATTCTGTTGCGGATTGAAAGATCCTTTTTATGTTCAAACTCTATCGTGTCTTTTGGATTTCTTAAAATATCCTGGTAGGTTTTTATCTTGTATGGAACATTGGCATAGACAAAATCATTCTTACTTAATAATTGTTGAATATGTTCTGGACGATGTTTCTCTAAAAATTCAAAGAACTTGAGCAGATAGATGATTTGGTGATCACCCCAATACCCGATATAAGACCATGGATTATCTGGTTCAATCGTTTCCCAATCAAATCCGCTTTTAGTAACCCTGTAAGGATTATAACCATCAAAAGTGGAGGCGTTTAAAAATTTGGCAATCATACCCTCCATATATTCAGGATAGGAATGTGCCAAAGCCTCCCAGTTTTGAAAGATATCTCTCCAGTTCCCTTGATAATCTAATACTTTAGATCCATCTATTTCACTTTTAGTATTGATAGAGAATTTGTTCCAAGGGCGGCTCGGATCACCATGTCTTCGGCTGAATTTCAGAGGTAAATACTCCGAAACTAAACGATTGAGGTCTGTGTCGTTTAACGGATTTGCCAACTCCAACAAGTTTTTAAGAGAGAAAACTACAGGTAGTTGTTCAACTTTGGATTGTACTTTTTCAAAGACTTGTTTATTGGCCTTGAGTAGATAATTACTGAAGTCCCAACGTTCTATCTGGTAATTATCGTCAAAGATGCCCCCCCTCATTATATTGAAGAGTACATTATTAAAGTGGCGGGTATCTTTCAAATTGTCTGCAGTATAGTGTAGACCATCGGCTGCAGCAACCAGTTTTATTAAGTTTTCTGTACCTAGTTCTATGTCAACATTCACTTTTTGCAATAACTCATTATCATTCTTAATATTTTCGGAAAGCTGTACAATGGCTGCATGATTTTGATTCACATTGGCAACGATGGTCCATTGTTTGTTTTCTTTGGGACTAAGATGTAATTCGCTCACAACAAAATAGGCACCTGAACGTCCTTTACTATCTTCTTCTTGCTGAATAACTCCATTTAATCTGAAGTTTTTAAGCTGCAGGGAAGACAATAAATAAGTTACCTTATCTAAACCGAGAGACCATACTACGTTCGCTTTTAGGGCTTCACTAGGCTCTGCTTTATCTACAATTATGGCGCTTAATGCTATAATTGCTACACCTGATTCTGGAATTAATTCGGTACGTTTATAGGCATCTGCAAGATTACTGTAGTTGTTTTGCAAATCACTTCCTACACCATACGGAAGTAGATTCTGTATACCATCTAAGAGTTTTACATTGACCTCTTTATCCGACAAATTTATCAACTTACTTTCCCGAACAAATCCAAATTTATTACTAGAATTCCACTGATACTGAAAAGCAAGTCCTAGATCGTTGTTGATTTCCTCGAATATAATTTTATTGCCAAACTTGCTTTTGTAGAGATTTCGGGAATAATTGAATTTACCAATACCACGTTCAGAGAATGGCTCCCACAAATATTGCTTATTGTCCTTAACAACCCAAAATATTGTTTTGCTCCCAGTGTTTTCAACGGAATTGGTTATTTTATCATCAGTATAATAAGGAAATAAGGCATGTTCAGCATCTTTTCTTCCAGCCGAAAGTCCCCCATTACTAGCAATGAACATCCAATGATTTGAATCGCTTACAATGCTCATAAAGAATGGAGGCATTTCGTTTACGTTCGTAATCTTAAAGAAAGTTTCTCCGCCTATTTCAATTAAATCCAGATTAATTGTTTCGTTCTTCATTTATAATAATTTTATATACTTACCAAATCTTTAATGAGCCAAGGTATTGACATCTTTTATTTTAGTCTTTAGAACGGCATCTCTTTTCTTTAAAATAGTACCTGCATATTCTTTGTTAACCTTTTTTAATGCATAATAAGCAGCCCGTGGATATAGCTTATAAACGCCATTTTTATTTGTAGCCCCTTTTGCACAAATGCCAAACCATTCCTCATTCATATTATTGACTCCCTTTTTAAAATCGTATTTATACCCTCCATTAGACCACGATGCCGTTGAGTCGTGTTTGTCAAGGTTAATGTCTTGACCACTTTTCCACCAACCGTCACTAAACTGAAAAGTAAACCCACCAATACAATTAGCAGCTTTACCGCCGCCTGCTGCATTAGCATAAACCTCCTTCCAATTCTCAACCAAGCAATTTGCTTGATCCTTTTGGTCTTCCCCTTTAGTAATTTGATTAAAAGCATCTGCACCAAACTCTGTAAACATTACTGGTTTGTTATAGACATTTTTAATTCTCTGGAAAGCGTCACCAAATGAAATCCCTCTGTAAATATTAACACCCAATACATCTACGTCTTTGCATTCTTTTGTGATAATATCAAGATACA
>CANGFK010000411.1 GCA_947452925.1 Chitinophagaceae bacterium
ATCAAAGAAGGCACTGTTGGCAGATTTACTTTTATTGTCCGCTTTAGTAAACACTTGCTTACCTTCTTTTGTGAACAACGTAAAGTCTGCGTCTGCCCCTTCTTCCAATTTATTAGCAGGAAGTTTGAAGAGCTTACGAGCATTATCAGTAAACAAATCGGCTATTCGCTCAGCTGATAAGTTTCCAAACAAACTATTTATTACTGCAAAACTTGTTTGCAAACCAATCATTCCATGCGCCGCATATTCAAACTCGCAGGTCTTACTATCCCAATTCTGAGGTAGATGGTGCGACGTAATGCAATCTATCGTACCATCCAATACTGCAGCCCTCAGTGCCGCCCTGTCTGCACTGTTTCTCAGTGGAGGCGTCACTTTCAGGTTGGTATCATAGCTCACCATGTCTTCATCGCAAAAGAAAAGGTGATAAGGAGTTACGCTGCACGAAACAGCTAGTCCCTCAGCTTTGGCAACAGCAATCAGTGCCACACCCTCCGCAGTAGACACCCCGGTTATGTGTAGTTTGCTATTAGTGTATCTTACTAAATCTAAATCTCTTTTAATAATCAATGTCTCCGACAATGCAGGACTCCCCGGTAGACCAAGTTGTGTAGAAACAACCCCTTCAGTCATTAATCCAAAGGCACCGATACTTTTATCTACCGGAACCTGAATAATAGTTCCATCGAAAGCAAGGATATATTGCAATGCTTTCAGCAGCAATCCCGAAGACTGCAACGGGTGAGTTCCGTCGGAGAAGGCGATGGCACCAGCTTGTTGCATCTCATACATTTCAGCAAGGTCTTTCCCTTCAAGATTCTTTGAGACTGCACCTATCGGATAAACCGACACAGGCAGTTGCTTTGCTTTTTCTATGATATAACTTACTTGCGGTTTATTTTGAATGGATGGCTTGGTGTTGGGCAAAACAAAAACGTGAGCGAAACCACCTGCCAATGCTGCTGCGGCACCGGACTCCAAGCTTTCGCGATATTCATACCCGGGGTCTGCAAAGTCGGCAAAAATGTCCACCCATCCCTGAGAGATGGTGAGTCCATCAGCTTCAACTATTTCATCTGCTTCCGAGGATATTTCATCGTTTATTGAAGCGATGATACCGTCAACAACTAAAACATCTTTTATCAATCCAGAAAATGGCGAATTCTTATCAGCAATCAGTACTTTCTTAACTAAAAGTTTCATCTACGTTTCTCAATTTAGGTGCAAGATAAATGGAAAAAGGATACGTCACCCTATATTTGCAATCCTTTAAGTGTTCGGGACGTAGCGCAGTCCGGTTAGCGTACACGTCTGGGGGGCGTGAGGTCGCTGGTTCGAATCCAGTCGTCCCGACAAAAAACAACAAAAGCTGCTTCAGTATCAGGAGGCAGCTTTTTGTACTTTGACAGGTATTTCTCAATAAAATAGTGTGTACCCCTTTTAGCTGGTTAGATTATTGAACAGCTTTTTTTTGAACTACCTAAATAATCAATTAGCCATTAGTTAGCTTTCTTATTGGCACTTTAATTATTAGACTCTTTGCAGAAAAGACTTCAGAAAGTAGTGTATCTAAATATTGAGCCATTTTCCGAGGTTAGCATGGTTTATTGATACAACTGAATTATTCCGGTTGTGTAATTCCATTATTTATAGTTTCTTTAGTTTGGTACTAATTTGTAAAGTCTCTTTCTGCTTATCCTGCCCCAATTTTAAAACATGAAGACTCTATTTATCGAGTTTTTTATTCATTAAAAAAGTATTTTTTACCATAGAAAATATATTTTCTTTCATTAAAAAACATTTTTCATCATCCAGAATATCTTTTTTACCCTTTAAAAGCTAGTTTCTGGGATCTAAAAAAACATTTTTAGTTGTGGAAAACCATTTTTTACGATAAAAAATATATTTTCTTTCATTAAAAAACTCGCTTTTCCTAGTTAAAATTTCATTTCTTGCTGATAGAATATATATAAAAGAGCTTCTGTGGATGAATTAATCCTCAATACATCTATATAGTAGATAGATTAAAGATTATTAACCCAGTTAGTTTACCTATACTGTGTTTATCCATCTCATGCTGGCACACTATTAACTAGTCCCTAATGCCTATATCCAATAGCTGATTCCTGCCTATTTACTTCCCCCACAAAACCTTTCTTCCCACCATTTTTCCTTTTTTTTGCTCCTACCCTCCCTTTTTCATAACATTATTTTACCGCTTATCAAGTTGATAAAAAATATTTTCATGCCCAATAAATACCTAAGTAATTGTTTTTCAATACTATTACTCATTAACCATATCTACCTTTAGCCTATTACCATAATAAACTTGGTACTTTGTTTTGCATAGTACTAAAATTTCCCCCATCTTTGCATTGTCAAAGTAATTACAGACAGATGATTTGGAAACGAATCGACGGATTGAAAAGAAGAAATTAAGTAACACATTTTTAAATTGAAAAGATCATGGATATTCAAAACACACAAAGCCAGATGCGGAAGGGAGTACTGGAATTTTGTATTTTGTCTGTCATCAGTCAAGGGGAAGTTTATCCCAGTGACATTGTTGATAAGATGAAAGCTGCCAACCTAAGTATTTTGGAAGGTACGCTCTACCCTTTGCTAACCCGGCTAAAGAATGCGGGATACCTCAGCTATAGATGGGTGGAAAGTAATAGCGGCCCACCCCGCAAATATTTTGTGATGACGCCCGAAGGTCACGCATTTTATGAAGCACTGGAAAGTACCTGGAAGGAACTGGCAGATGCAGTGCACGCACTCACACAACCTTCTGAAACAATAACTGAAACAGATTCTGAAGAAAATCAAACACCACTTTAACCATCAAAAAAAATTAACATGAAAAAAGTAATTAACATCAATTTTCAAGGTAGGGTAGTTCCAATCGAAGAAAATGCTTATGACATTTTGAAGCAGTATGTAGAAAGTCTACGTAGACACTTTGCAAATGAAGAAGGAAAAGATGAGATAATAAATGATATAGAAAGCCGTATTGCAGAACTTTTTGCAGAGACATTGAAGAAAGGAAGCACTTGCAT
>CANGFK010000412.1 GCA_947452925.1 Chitinophagaceae bacterium
AAATAGGGCTGAATACCTGGCTGCCAATAAGGTTTAAGCGCTTCTGTAACCATCACTGGCCCCAGATCGCTACCGCCAATACCGATATTTACAATATACTTAATTGGTTTACCAGTATACCCTTTCCATTCACCACTATGAACTTTATTGCAGAAAGCATGCATCTGCTTCTTTACTTTCTGAATTAGCGGCAGAACGTCTTTGCCATCCACAATGATTGGTGTATCAGAAAAACTTCTCAAAGCAGTATGCAAAACGCTTCTTTGTTCGGTTTCATTAATCTTGATGCCCACAAACATTTCGTGTATCGCCTCTTTTACTTTGCTTTCATCGGCCAACTGCAACAAGAGTTGCATTGTTTTTTGATTGATGATATTCTTGGAATAATCAAATACGATATCACCCAAACAAAGCGAGAATTTCTTGAAACGTTCTGGCTCTTGCGCAAACAGATCTTTCATGTGTTTGCGACTCATCTCATCTTGATAGTGTTTTCGAAGCAGCATCCATGCCTGCGTATTAGTAGGATTAATTCTTGGTAACATAATGTGTGTTTTCTTTAAATACTTGTTCTAACTAATTGTAACCTTTTTATCATAAACCTTTTATGGTGGTTACTATCTTATTCACCATATCTGCTGAGACGTCCAAATGTACTACCATTCTAATTTGTTGGGCAGAAATATTCATCACAAATATGTCATTTTCTCTCATTAGCTCCACAAAAGAGAGCGGATTTAACCTTCCTTTTAGTTCAGCAATGACAATATTAGTCTCAACAGGAAGTACGGAGTCTATGAAATCTTTCTCAGACAATGCTTCTGCAATCTGTCTGGCATGTTGATGGTCTACATTTAATCTCTCAATATTATTTTCCAACGCATAGATGCCTGCAGCAGCCAGAAAGCCAGCTTGTCTCATCCCTCCACCAAATACTTTTCTTACCCTTCTAGCCTTTCTAATAAACTTCTCCGTGCCCAATAGTAAACTTCCCACAGGTGTTCCCAATCCTTTACTTAAACATATAGAGATACTGTCAAACACTTCCCCATATTGTTTTGTCGTCTCCCCTTTTTTAACTAATGCATTAAATAATCTGGCACCATCGAGATGAAACCCAAGATTATGTTGATTGCAAACCTCTCTGATAGCAACAATATCATTAAAATCATAGCAACTTCCGCCACCACGGTTAGTCGTGTTCTCAATAGCTACTAAGCTAGTTGCAGCTTTATAATCCTGATTTGCGTTAATGCCTTCCAATACCTGATCTGCAGTAATCCTTCCTCTATCGCCATCTAATAACTTCACCGAGCAACCACTGTTAAAAGCGATGCCGCCACCCTCATATTGGTAGATATGCGCTAATTTATCACAAATCACTTCATCGCCGGGCTGGGTATGCACTTTAATCGCTATCTGATTGGTCATAGTTCCACTCGGACAAAAAACACCAGCCTCCATTCCAAACATAGCAGCAGCTATTGCTTCCAATTCATTAACCGTTGGATCTTCTCCAAAAACATCATCACCCACTTGCGCGCTCGTCATCGCTTCAAGCATTTTTGGACTTGGCTTGGTTACTGTATCTGAACGTAAATCTATCATTATTGATTCTTTAAAAAGTTATAAATAGCACCTTATTACAAATATTTACTCTCTTTTAATACAAATATTAGCCAAATAGTTTAAAATATTATTTATTGGCAAAGTTTTTTCTAACAAAAAATAGGCTATTCCGTTTCGCTGTTGTATTTTCGCCGACTTTTAAAATTTTCGTTGTTGGATAATTCTTTATTATCAGTCAACTAAAACACTTAATTAACGTTCATCACCTTACACACAAGCATAAATACCATATATGAGGCAGCTCAAAATTGCGACACAGATTACCAACAGAGATTCACAGGCCGTAGAAAAGTATCTGCAGGAAATTTCTAAAATTCCGATGATCACTCCCGAAGAGGAAACGACTCTGGCACAGAAAATCAAAATGGGTAATCAAAGAGCTCTTGACAAATTGGTTCAAGCGAATCTAAGGTTTGTGGTATCTGTTGCTAAGCAGTACCAACATCAAGGGCTATCTCTTAGTGATTTAATTAACGAGGGCAACCTCGGATTGATCAAGGCAGCACAACGCTTTGATGAAACAAAAGGTTTCAAATTTATCTCTTACGCCGTGTGGTGGATTCGCCAATCTATACTACAAGCGTTGGCAGAGCAGGGCAGATTGGTCCGCTTGCCTCAAAACAAAATTGGCACGTACAACAAAGCCAACAAGGCTTACATGGCTTTCGAACAAGAACACGAACGTGAGCCATCAACAGAAGAGTTGAGCGATATCCTTGAGATGAGCGAAACAGAAATCAACAACATTTTCCAGAGCAACACCCGTCACACTTCTTTGGATGCACCAGTGCATGAAGCAGAAGACGTAGCAATGGGGGATTTGTTGGAAGGTAGCGATGACACAGATGACGACGTAATGAAAGACTCTTTGAGAGAAGAAATTCGTCGTGTTTTGAAATCATTGAGCCCTAGAGAAGCAGAAATAGTGAATGCCTACTTTGGCCTTGATGGTGAAAGCGGTGTAACTATTGAGCAGATTGGTTCTAAATACGATCTTACCAAAGAACGTATCAGACAAATTAAAGAACGTGCCATCAAGCGTTTGCAAAAAGCACGTTACAGCAATGCACTTAAAGCATATTTAGGCTAAATAAAAATTATCCTAAGGCTAAAAAGGAGGTCTCCCAACAGAGAGACCTCCTTTTTTATTATGCCGGAATCTCTTGTTCCGGCATGCAATAGCTTGCCTTCTTTTTATTCGAAAATAAAACTATTCAATTTTCGCTTATTTTCGCAACTATTCTGACGATTATTAAAATAAGTAGTTATGTCTAAAGTTGATTTAAAAATGCTTGCCACACAATTAAATGTGTCTGTCTCTACTGTATCTAAAGCTTTGAGGGATAGCCATGAGATAGGCGAAGCTACAAAAAAGCGAATCCTTGAGAAGGCAAAGGAGTTGGGTTACAGACCTAATCCCTATG
>CANGFK010000413.1 GCA_947452925.1 Chitinophagaceae bacterium
GAACAAAGCGATAAAATGAATCTTTATGCTGAATCATATCAATGACAGACCAGCAGAAACCGCCTAATATGGCTAAGGAAAAAGGAACGCAAAGTAAGTTGTAGGACAATGACAAAGCAATATTACCGTGTAATAACGCCAATGTAGCACGCCCCATCCCACACCCGGGACAAGGAATTCCTGTTGCCAATTTGAAGAAGCAAAACGTGTGAAAATTGTGGCTTGCGGAGGAATCAGAGACAATCAAAGCAAGATACCCACCAACCATTGAAAAAATGACCAGCAGGTATCTTGCATAATAGTTTTGTTGAAACCTATATAGCAACTTGAATAAATTTTTGATAATTGTACTCTTTTGTGGCATCTTTAATAGTGAACCAGTCAATAATGGTCCATATTCCAAAGCCGCCACAAGTCAATAGCTTTCCAACTCCTAATCCAGTTTGTCCAATCATAAATCTGTCCACTCCCCAATGTCCAACAAAAATTGAGATGATGAGAAGGGTCGTAGGGTCTTTGTAATCGATAGATTGAATAACAAGAAACCTGCTATCATCCAATTTTTCGAGTTGACTGCTCATTAACATTAGCTTATCGCTTGGAAATTTTTGTCCCATAGAAGCGATGAACATGTCGATTTTGTTTTGTTCCATTTGTTTTTTTAATTAAAGATGAAAAAGGCAAAAGAGCAGTAGTAGTTCTGAGCTTTTGATTGCCTTGTAAATGTATGGGAAAATTTTCTTCAAAAAACATTTCTTAAATTTAAAACATTCAAAACTTCAATATAAGTTAATAATATGCTGCATAACCCAATGAGGTTCTTATTTTCGCAGACTAACTCAAAAGGGATCGTGTGGCAGATATAATACAATTATTACCAGATAACATTGCGAATCAGATAGCGGCGGGAGAGGTTATTCAAAGACCAGCAAGTGCGGTAAAAGAACTATTGGAAAATGCGGTGGATGCAGGTGCCACAAACATTAAACTAATTATCGCGGATGCGGGAAAGGCATTGGTACAGGTGATTGATAACGGGAAAGGCATGAGTGAAACCGATGCCCGTATGAGCTTTGAACGTCATGCTACCAGTAAAATCAGAAACATAGATGACCTATTCAGCATCAAAACAATGGGCTTTAGAGGAGAGGCTTTGGCAAGTATTGCTGCCGTAGCACAGGTTGAATTGAAAACCAAAAGAGCGGAAGATGAATTAGGCACCTTTATTACGGTAGAAAATAGTGTGGTTACCAAACAAGAACCTTGTGCTTGTGCCGATGGAACAACTATCAGCATGAAGAATCTTTTCTTTAATGTACCTGCCCGACGAAATTTCTTAAAAACAAATGCGGTTGAAACAAAACATATCATTGATGAATTCATCAGGGTAGCAATGGCCTATCCCCACCTCTTCTTTTCGCTTACTATCAATGGGATGGAACAGTTTCATCTTGAAATAGGGAGCATAAAACAACGTATCGTTCAGATTTTAGGCAACAATTACAACACAAAACTAGTGAGTGTAAAGGAAGAAATGGACTATATGAACGTTTATGGCTTTGTTGGAAAGCCTGAGACAGCGAAGAAAACAAGGGGAGACCAATACTTTTTTGTCAATAACAGATTCATCAAAAGCGCTTACCTCAACCATGCAGTAAGTAGCGCTTTTAGTGATATGATTCCTAAAGATAGTTTTGCTAGTTATGTTTTATTCATCGATCTGGATCCTTCGCAGATTGATATAAACGTACATCCAACCAAACAAGAAATAAAATTTGAGGATGAACGCATTGTATATGCTTTTGTACAAGCTGCGGTAAAGCATGCATTAGCACAATTTAGCATTGCCCCCTCCTTAGACTTTACCTTAAATCCGGAAATACAAGGATTGGATGCGGTTAGTAAACCATTTACTGATAGCCAACGAGAAGAGACTTCTTCTTCAAATCTTTTTAAAACTTTTACGCAAAAAGGGCAAGCTCACTTTGTAGAGCCAACCAACCAAAGTGAACTAAAACATTGGAAGAGTTTCTTCAATCCTAGTGAATTAAGTAAAGATGAACACCAGTTTGATCAACCAAAGGCCAATCCAATTCCAACTATTGGAACACAGATACCGTTGGATGAAGACTCGCCTTTTGCAGTAACAAATTCTCCCTTAAACACCCATAGCGAAACAAAATGTATTCAATTACACAACACTTACATCCTTGCAAGTGCGCAGAGTGGGTTTATATTGGTACATCAGCAGCTAGCACACGAGCGAGTATTGTACGAAAAGTATAGTGCCGCATCTCATGGCACACAAATGATTACCCAACAGAGTCTATTTCCGGTAACGCTAGAACTTTCGGCACCAGATGCGGCGCTATTGAAAGATTTATTACCCTCCATTCAGGTAATTGGGTATGCGATAGAACCCTTTGGCAACAACACTTTCATTATTCAGGGCGTACCCGCAGACATATTAAAGGGTAATGAGAAGCATAGTATTGAGTTATTGCTGGAACAGTTTAAGCACTTCAATAGTGATGTTAAATTCAGCAATAGAGAGAAGTTAGTACGTTGTATGTCCAGACAACAATCAATAAAAGCCGGTCAACAACTAACAGAAATGGAGATGACAACCCTGATTGAGGCCTTGTTTGCGTGTAATACGCCCAACGTTACGCCAACAGGAAGCCCAACGTATGTGGCTTATAAAGAAGATCAGTTGGATAGAATGTTTCAGCGGTTGTTGTAGGAAGAATAGGCCTAAACTAAATAGTCCAATTGGACTACTATCCCTATCTTCGCTCGTGAACAATAAACGAGCACTCTTTTTCTTTAAAGATTATTTCAAGGATTTTTATCGCGAGCAACCTTGGAAAGTTCAAAAGAAAATTCTTTGGACTTTGGCTTTGGTGGAGACACTAGAACAAATTCCCACAATTTATTTCAAGCATTTAGAAGGAACTGATGGACTATATGAAATAAGGGTTTCTGTTGGCAGTAATATCTTTAGAATATTTTGTTTCTTCGATAAAAATAACTTGGTTGTTATTGGCAA
>CANGFK010000414.1 GCA_947452925.1 Chitinophagaceae bacterium
ATTAGGAAAATATTTTTTCTTTAAAGGCAACAAAAATGAATAAAGAATAATCCTGTATGTAGAATTTGTATATTTTTGTAATGTTTAACACTTTGAAACGAATCTGTCAACCTCAAAAAAGAATAGCGTATTAGATAAATTTTACTTTTTTATTTTTTTAATGGGTATCAAGTCACTAATTTTCTAAGACAGTTAAAATTT
The DNA here is from genome assembly GCA_947452925.1 of Chitinophagaceae bacterium. GTDB lineage: Bacteria > Bacteroidota > Bacteroidia > Chitinophagales > Chitinophagaceae > Parasediminibacterium. Next base: position 202 of record CANGFK010000414.1, read on the forward strand.
ATCAATTCTGGAAACGCTGAAGAAATCGAATAACAACTTAAGCAACCTGCGTACGATTATATACGAAGGAAGTTGGTATGGGAAAAAGAAAAAGCAACAAAAGGAATCTAAAAAGAAAACCTGCCTAATTGTTAACCCCGACATTCTAGCTAAACAACTGATAAAAAAACCATTATTCAGCAAAAGCTTCTCTTACAATTTTTGGAGTGGACCGGTAGATATAAGATTGATTAAATATCTACGCCAGAATTACTATGATTTTGTGGTGATTGACAAGTGGGTGGGGGAGAAGATATTGAATCAGTTTTTAAGTCTAGCACAGTTTTATGATATTCCAACCAAGAAGATAATAAACATAGTTGAGTTTTACGAGAAGACCACTTTCTGCTGCTCTATGATACATAGTGAAGTGAGTGAAACAGATGCTATCACCATGGTAGAAAGACCTTCGAAGAAGATTATGATTATCAAAAGAACAATGGACTTATTGATATCTGTTTTATTACTGCCAATAGTGCTTCCTATTATTTTCATTTCCTGCCTGCTTACAAGGCTAACATCCCGTGGGCCTGCCATCTTCACACAACAACGCATTGGCTTGAATGGTAAAATATTTACGATTTATAAGTTGAGGACAATGATTTACAACCCTGAAGGTCATCAAGAACACACGGTGAGGGGAGACAAAAGGATTACTAAATTTGGTAAGTTCTTTAGGAAAACTAAGATTGACGAATTACCTCAATTGTGGAATGTACTAAAAGGAGAGATGAGTTTGATTGGCCCAAGACCGGAAAGAGAAGATATCGTGGAGCAATATGCTGTTCAAAATAATTTCTACAGAATCAGACATATCATCAAGCCAGGTATTACAGGGTGGGCACAAGTAAATAATCCCACTGCAACTCCAGAGGAAACCATAGAAAAACTAGAATACGACTTGTTTTACATCAATCATCTTTCGGTAAGACTAGAGTTTCAGATTCTTCTCAGAACGATAGGGGTTGTATCTTCTTTAGAAAGCCTCTAATTTTCCCTTTTTATGCGTTTTGAAGGTGCATAAAATCATCTTTGCACGCTACTTATTGCAAACAACCCACAACTGTGGATAAAACGAGTTTAAAAAGCTCATATTAATTATTGTTTACAAGATTTAAAAACTATCTTCGCTTGCTTAAAAAAATTAGCTCCGGGGGTTGTAATGAGTCTTTTAATAAGTAATTAAAGAGTCAATCTTATACACGGAAAACTTTTAAATTTTTTGAATCGCAGAAATGGAAGAGACACCACAAGATTTGCCTGAACAAACAACAGATAACGATCGCATCATCCTAGTGAATATTGAAGAGCAGATGAAGACTGCTTACATTGATTATTCAATGTCCGTAATTGTAGGTCGTGCATTGCCAGATGCAAGAGATGGCTTTAAACCAGTTCACCGCCGTGTGCTATTCGGTATGTATGAATTGGGAAACAACAGTAACAAACCTTACAAGAAATCTGCACGTATAGTGGGTGAGGTCATGGGTAAGTATCACCCACACGGTGATGCATCAATTTATGACACCCTAGTTCGTATGGCACAGCCTTGGACAATGCGCTACAAAATGGTGGATAGTCAGGGAAACTTCGGTAACCAAGATGGTGACCCACCGGCAGCTATGCGTTACACTGAGGTGAGGCTTGAGCGTTTTGCTGAAGCAATGTTGGAAGATCTTGAAAAAGAAACAGTAGACTATCAGCTAAACTTTGATGATAGTTTGCAAGAGCCTACTGTATTGCCTACACGAATCCCTCAATTGTTAGTAAACGGTTCGTCGGGTATTGCGGTGGGTATGGCAACCAACATGATGCCTCACAACTTGAGTGAAGTAGTGGATGGTTGTATTGCTTATATAGACAATAATGACATTTCGTGTGAAGAGCTGATTGAATACGTAAAAGCGCCTGATTTTCCTACCGGTGGTGTAATCTACGGTATGGAAGATGTTAAGAACGCTTTTTTAACTGGTCGTGGTAGGGTAGTGGTTCGTGGAAAATGCCATGTTGATACTAAACCAAGCGGCAGAGAGCAGATTGTAATTACTGAGGTGCCTTACCAAGTTGGTCTTGATGCATTGACGAACAAGATTGGACAATTAGTAAACGATAAAACGATTGATGGCATTGCGCACGTAAACAATGAAAGTAACCAACGTGAAGGGAACAGAATTGTAATAGATCTTAAAAGAGATGCTGTTGCACAAGTGATAATCAATCAGTTATATAAATTTACTGAACTACAATCTAGCTATGGAATCAACAATGTAGCCATCAGCAAAGGCCGTCCGAAAACAATGAACTTAAGAGACTTGATAGTAGAGTTTATTGAGTTCAGAATGGATGTAATTATAAGAAGAGCTAAGTTCGAATTAAGAAAAGCAGAAGAGAGGGCTCACATACTAGAAGGTTATTTGAAAGCTCTCGATCATTTAGATGAAGTAATCAAATTGATCAGAGGTAGTAGAACGCCGGATGATGCCAAGGCTTTATTGATAGAAAAGAGTAAGGAAGAAAACTGGTACATCAATCAATCTGTTTTTGAAGAATTAACAGATGAATTGTATCGTCAGGAACAAGGGTTATCTGAAATTCAAGCAAAAGCAATCCTTGAGTTACGTTTGCAACGTTTAACAGGAATGGAAAGAGATAAGATTGTTGATGAATTCAACAGTCTATTGCAGACCATCAAAGGATTGAAAGAATTACTAGCAAGTGAAAAGTTGAGATATGAATTGATTAAGACCGAATTGCTAGAGATAAAAGCCAAATTTGGAGATGCCCGTAAGAGTGAAATTCAA
>CANGFK010000415.1 GCA_947452925.1 Chitinophagaceae bacterium
ACTTCCTACTGCTTATCGCGCCTCTGTAAATCCCTTTTATATCGGCAATCAAAGCATCTTTCTTTGTGATGGATGCAAAATAAGCATCATCAAAATCCTTGTAAGGGCTGTGCGGCACAATCACAATTACTGCATCATAATCAGAAGCAACTTTACTTACCAAAGGAAACCCATACTCCGCTTTTAGGGCATCACTATTAGCAAATGCATCTGTAACGTCTACATTAAGGTGATAATCCTTTAAAGCCTTCACTACATCAGCCACTTTACTATTGCGGATATCGGTAACATTTTCTTTGAAAGTAGCCCCCATCACCAAGACTTTAGCAGCCTTCACATCCGAACTATACTTGATGATGTGTTGAATCACTTTCTTGGCAACATAGCTTCCCATACTGTCATTCACATATCGTCCGGCAGCAATAATCTTGGAGGAATACCCCAGTTTTGCTGCCTTATAAGTAAGATAATAAGGATCCACACCAATGCAATGTCCGCCAACCAAGCCGGGAGTAAATTTGAGAAAGTTCCATTTAGTGGCAGCAGCCTCCAAGACCTCGAAGGTATTAATACCCATTTTATCGAAGATTATAGAGAGTTCATTCATCAGGGCAATGTTTAAATCGCGCTGTGTATTCTCTATAATCTTAGCAGCCTCTGCCACTTTGATACTAGAGGCTTTATGAATACCCGCTTTTACAACAATTGAATAGACAGCTGCAATTGCTTCCAATGATTCTTCATCACAGCCAGATACCACTTTTATAATATTCTCTATCGTGTGTACTTTATCCCCTGGATTAATTCTTTCTGGAGAATAACCGAGTTTGAAGTCCAACCCCACCTTGAGTCCACTTATCTTTTCGATAATTGGCAGACAATCTTCCTCTGTGCAGCCAGGATAAACAGTAGACTCAAAAACAACATAGTCCCCTTTGTCAATTACCTTCCCAAGAGTATCAGAAGCCCTCTTCAAAGCGGTAAGATTCGGAATATTATGGGCATCAACGGCAGTAGGTACTGCAACGATGTAGAAAGAAGCTTGTTTCAAATCTTCAATAGAAGAAGTGAAGTGAATGTCACAATCTTTAAAATTATCAGGCTCCAACTCATTGCTAGGGTCGATGCCTTGCTTCATCAAAGCAACCCTTTCATCGTTGATGTCGAAACCAATAACAGATAAGTGACGGGCAAAAGAAAGGGCTATGGGAAGTCCCACATAGCCCAAACCTATTATAGCAATTTTGCTTTGTTTAGTTTTAAGAGAGTCATAAGGCGTAAGTGGTAAGGCGTAAGTCATAAGCAGTAAAATTTGATAGTTAGTTTGTTATTTACACTCTTGATTACTCATAACTTATGCCTTATCCCTTACGCCTATTCTTTATTTATTACTTACGAACTCTTTTGGTAGTTTCATCCACTCGGAAGAAGGAAGAGATTTGAAGTATTCATAAGTAATTCTCAATCCTTCTGCGCGACCCACTTTAGGCTCCCAGCCCAACAACTCCTTAGCCTTTGTAATATCTGGCTGACGTTGTTTTGGATCATCTTTAGGCAAGTCCTTGTAAACAATTTTCACATCAGAACCTGTCAGTTTCAATACTTCTTCTGCAAAGTCCTTCAAAGAAATTTCGTTAGGATTACCAATGTTTACCGGGTAAGCATAATCACTCAACAATAATCTATAAATACCTTCAACCAAGTCATCTACAAAGCAGAAGCTTCGCGTTTGAGAGCCATCTCCAAATACGGTTAAGTCCTCACCACGCAATGCCTGACCTATAAATGCTGGCAATGCACGGCCATCATTCAGACGCATCTTAGGACCATACGTATTGAAAATCCGAACTATTCTAGTTTCTACACCATGAAAAGTGTGGTAGGCCATGGTGATAGCTTCCTGAAAACGCTTTGCTTCATCATATACGCCACGAGGTCCGATAGGGTTTACATTACCCCAATATTCCTCTGTTTGAGGGTGAACCAAAGGATCTCCATAAACTTCACTGGTAGACGCAATCAACATTCTTGCTCCCTTAGCTTTCGCCAATCCCAAACAGTTATGTGTTCCTAAAGAACCCACTTTAAGTGTCTGAATAGGTATTTTTAGATAATCTATCGGACTAGCAGGAGAGGCAAAATGGAGGATATAATCCAATTTACCTGGAACATGTATGAATTTAGAAACGTCGTGGTTGTAAAATTCAAAATGCTCTAAAGGGAAGAGATGCTCAATATTCTTGAGATCTCCCGTAATTAGATTATCCATCCCAATTACATGATATCCTTCTTTAATAAATCTATCACACAGGTGAGACCCAAGGAAACCAGCTGCTCCTGTAATTAATACTCTTTTCATTTGTTTTATTTATCTATTGTAAATTACCTTTTTAACTATGGTCTACCAATGCTTTCATAATGATAACCCTGTTCTTTCATCTGTTTTGAATCGAACAAGTTACGGCCGTCAAACAGTACTTTCGCCTTTAATAGTTTCTCCATGAATTCAAAATCAGGTGTTCTGAACTCTGACCATTCAGTAGCAATAATCAATGCATCTGCTTTATCCAACACACTGTATTGACTTTTGCCATAAGTGATTTTATCACCCACTACTCCCTTGACATTTTCAGCAGCTTCAGGATCAAAAGCAGCCACTGTTGCACCTGCTTCCAACAAAGCATCAATCAAATACAAAGCAGGAGCTTCACGAATGTCATCTGTGTTAGGTTTGAAAGCCAATCCCCACAAAGCAAAATGCTTTCCTTTCAAATCGTTATTATAGAAAGCTTTAATCTTAGGAATCAAATGAAGCTTTTGTTTTTCATTGACATCTTCCACAGCCTTCAATATCTGAAAGTCGTAACCTACCTCTTCGGCAGACATAATCAAAGCTTGCACATCTTTAGGGAAACAGCTACCACCATAACCGATGCCCGGGAAAAGGAAACGCTTACCAATTCTGTCATCGCTACCAATACCACGACGAACCATATCCACATCAGCACCAAGCCTTTCGCAAAGCTGTGCTATTTCA
>CANGFK010000416.1 GCA_947452925.1 Chitinophagaceae bacterium
GAAACAATAAAAATAACTGCCACTTTTGATTTCTCTATTTTTGATAATGATTTTTCTGAGAAGATAACAATGGCAATGAATGTTACGGAGCCTATCAGTAGGTAGAAGAGATAGTTGAATACTTTTGCATCTATATAAATTAATCCAATGGTAATCATTGAAAACAACAACAATCCGCCAATAACGGTTAAAGGTTTGGTAGCTATAGCAGGAGAGTTTGTAGGCGTTAATCCTAACGTTTTTCCTTCAGGATCTTTTACATATTTATGATGAAATAATAACTGTACAACAACGCTTAACAACATTCCGATACAGCCAATCAAAAAGCCCCATTTAAAGTCAGCAGGGTTGCCCGTATCTCCAAATAGTCCACACAAAAAAGGCCCAAAAGCACCACCCACATTAATGCCCATATAAAAGATAGTGTATGCAGCATCCAATCGTCGGTCGCCTTTGGGATACAGTTGTCCTACCAACGATGATATGTTTGGTTTGAAAAATCCATTACCAGCAATCATCAATCCTAGTCCTGAAAAGAATAATAAGGTTGAAAGTTGTGGCGCGGAATGATAGAAAGTACTACAGAAAAATAAGACCAGTTCGCCTAGTGCCATCACCAATCCGCCTGCAATAATGGAGCGTTGATTGCCCCAGTATCTATCTGCCACGTAGCCGCCAATCAATGGGGTGAGGTAACAAAGCCCTGTGTAACTTCCGTATAAATTAGAGGCAAATGCTTTATCGAACAGTAAAGCTTTGGTCATGAATAAAATGAGGATGGCACGCATGCCATAGTAGTTAAATCGTTCCCACATTTCGGTTGCAAACAATACATATAAACCTTTGGGATGCCCTTTCTGTGCTACGGGTAAATTCATATCAACGATAGTTTAATAAATAATTAAGTGCCTCAAAGTAGGAATTAATTTCTAATTAGCAATAAACGGTTTGAAAATGAATTATGAAATTAGAATTGTGATGAAAAGTCCTTTAGAAGTTCTACTTATTCTCAAGACAACACTGAATAAAACAAAAAAGCGTCAGGAAGAATTAATCTAGCTGACGCTTTTATTATTGAAACTATATACTCTTTATTTCATCTCGAAGCTTTCCAAGAACTTAGTAGTGAAGTTACCACTTCTAAAGTCCTCATTCTTCATCAATTGAAGATGGAAAGGAATGGTTGTTTTTACCCCTTCAATCACATATTCGCTCAAAGCACGATACATGGTATCAATGGCTTCCTCACGCGTTTGTGCTACAGTTATCAACTTGCCAATCATACTGTCATAATAAGGAGGAATCACATAGCCTACGTAAACGTGGCTGTCCACACGTACTCCGTGACCACCGGGTGTATGCAACGTAGTAATCTTTCCTGGTGAAGGACGGAAGTCGTTGTAAGGATCTTCTGCATTGATACGACACTCGATAGCGTGCATTTTAGGTTCGTAGTTCTTACCAGAAATACGTTCACCCATAGCAATCTTTATCTGTTCTTTAATCAAATCAAAACTTACTACTTCTTCGGTAACGCAGTGTTCTACCTGGATACGTGTATTCATTTCCATGAAGTAGAAATTGCGATGCTTGTCTACCAAGAACTCAATAGTACCAACGCTTTCGTAGTTGATAGATTGTGCGGCTTTGATAGCAGCTTCACCCATTGCTTTACGTAATTCGGGTGTCATAAATGGAGAAGGGCTTTCCTCTACCAACTTCTGGTGACGACGTTGAATAGAACAATCGCGCTCGCTCAAGTGGCAGACATTGCCATATTGATCTCCTGCTATCTGAATTTCTATATGGCGGGGTTCTTCTACAAACTTTTCCATATAAATACCATCATTCTTGAACGAGGCGGCAGCTTCTTGTTTGGCAGTGTTGAAGGCCTTTTCCATTTCTTCCTCATTCCAAACAACCCTCATCCCTTTTCCACCACCACCTGCAGTGGCTTTTAGAATTACAGGATAGCCTACTTTATTTTTCGCTAGTTCTTTTGCTTCTTCAATGCTTTCCAACAATCCACCGCTACCGGGTACCACGGGCACTCCCGCTTTTATCATTGTTTCTTTGGCGGTTATTTTGTCTCCCATTGCATTAATCATTTCGGGTGTTGGCCCGATGAATTTAATGTTGTGGTCGGCACATATCTGAGAGAACTTACTGTTCTCAGCCAAAAAACCATATCCTGGATGAATTGCATCGGCATTGGTAATTTCCGCCGCAGCCATTATGTGTGGGATATTTAGATAAGAATCTGCACTTGCAGGCTTTCCTATGCAAACCGCTTCATCTGCAAAACGGACGTGAAGACTATCCTTGTCGGCAGTACTATAAACAGCAACCGTTTTGATACCCATTTCCCTGCAGGTTCTGATGACCCTTAAGGCGATTTCTCCACGATTGGCAATTAATATTTTCTTAAACATATTGTCTCAATTAACTAATGAAAAACTGCATAAACTATCGTTATGATAGTGGATTAGCAGGTACATTTTCGGATTTAATTCCCAAAATGAAAATACCCTTAGTAGTGTAACGAAAATTTTTACTAAATCGATTTCGACAAAGCTATAAAAACAATTAAGCAGGCTCTACTAAGAACAATGGTTGATCGTATTCAACTGGGCTGTTGTCTTCAACTAATATCTTAACGATAGTGCCACTTATTTCTGCCTCTATTTCATTAAATAGTTTCATCGCCTCGATAATACAGATTGTTTTACCTGGTGTGATTTCTGTTCCTATGTCTGTAAAGTTGGGCTTGTCTGGCGATGGTCTTCTGTAGAAAGTACCAATCATTGGACTTTTTATAGTTACCAGATTATCTGCCGCTTTTGTAGGAGCCGCAGCTGGAGCAGGATTATTTGATTGAGGTTGCTCTGTTATTGTTTGTTGGGGAGCTACCACATTATATACTTGTTGTGGCAAAGGCGCCTGGGTATAAGATACTGCAGGTTCATCCTTTTGTTTGATGGTCACCTTACCATCTTTGTCTTCGATGCTTATTTCGCCAA